>DIUF01000013.1:0-10288 GCA_002422285.1 Flavobacteriales bacterium UBA6165
AGGTTTGTACTATCCTGAATTGATGATCCACCACTAAATACTTGATTATCTGAGGATTCTTTGGTTTCAAATTGAAACTCGTTCGCGCTTCTCTCAGTTGGGCTTATCTTGTTTGAATGTGATGGCGTCGAAGTCTTTTTTGTGCTTCCATTTTTAAGATAGCTCGGATAAGAGGATTTGTAAAAATCACTACCCGACGAACATGCTGATAGAAAAAGCAATCCTATTAAAAAAAGAGATGTAGTTCTATTCATATTTTTTTTTCAAAAATAGTCTTATTTTTTTAACAAAAAAATCACTGTTTTCATGTTTATACGGCAAATTCTAAAATACTACCAAAATAATTTGTCAAAATAATACCAATGAAGCTTCTAATTATCCCTAAAGTAGTGCGTCCTTTTTCAATTTAATTCTTTTCATCCGTTTTAATTTATTTGAATGCTTTTATTCCAAGAAGCAGTAAAAATTATAGCTTTGAAAAATGATCAATAGGTATCAATAAATCAACACAACCCACATGAGTAGGCCCGTAAGCAGAAGTCCAAATGTGGCTCCAAGAATAGCTAATACAGCAAGTCCGCGACCTCGTTGTGTTCCCTTCGAATTATTGATTTCTTGAATTCCATTTTTTGCTTTGGTTATTGAAAATACGCATCCTATAGCGATGGCGAGAAGCATCATCCCAGCTATAAATGGAGCACCCTGTAATAGCACTATTAAAGTGATTATGCCACTAACGAGCAATATGGGTATCATCAAAATAGCTTTTTTCGAGTTTTTATTCGTTGTCCTAATACCAGAGTAATTTGTGGCAACCGGCTGATCAGAGATTTCAGGATTTGAATTGCACTGACTCGTGTTTCCTCGTTCAAAACTTGTCCTACTGCATCTTGTTTCCACTATCCATTTGAAGCCTTTCGGGTCATTTTGAGCATTGAACACAATAGAGCAAATACTATCTTCGCAAATGGGTTCTGGTGTTTTAAAAATATAAATTTTTGAGCTGCTCAACGATTCTCTGATGATGCGATACTCTGATAAGGTTCCATTTTCTGAATACAATTCTCCTTTTGGCTTTGTCCAAGTTAATTTATATGTGTTTTTTGCTATGTAGTCACACTGTAAATCTGTCACTTTCGGACATGTGTTGTTGCTGTTTGATATTTTTTTTGTGCTTATAGTTTCTACTTTAGGAGCATAATTGTTTGAATTTTGGATGCAGTCATCAACTGAAATTGTGGGTTGATCTGTATTTGAGCCTTGTTCTGTTCTGTCATCTATGTGATTTCCATTCTGCAGGAAAGATTGAGCTACGAGCTGCACTTCTAATAGATTTGTTGTAGATTGAATTTGTATTCTGGGTTCAACCAGTTTTATTTGTTTGCCATGCTTAAGTTTGCTGGGGTAGTGAGATTGATAAATACCTGAAACATTTATACAACTGCTTATGAAAAGCAATAACACTAACACAAAATGAATAGCATAATTTGTTTTAATCATTGAACGAAAATAATACACAATTCACTTACACCCAAAGAATTCAAAAAAAAAGACTGTCCGAAACTGAACAGTCTTTTTTTAAGGTTTATGTGACTTAATTTATTTTTTTAATTTGCAATGAACGTCTTTGTGTTCTGGATTGGCGGCCAAAGTGGTTTCATGGCCTTCACAAGTTTCATCAGCTTTATTTTTACTTTGGTCGTGAATATGATAAACAACATCCTTGTGATCCCAATGATCATCATGGAATTCCTCATAGTGACAATCGCAGTTAAAATCACGCTTACAAGATGTTACTAATCCAAATGTTAAGGCCAAACCTAAGAGCAAAAAATTCTTTTTCATAATTCTGTAATTAAATGTTCGATTTGCAAAAGTAATACAAAATCCAATAAATGCAACTCAGTTGCAAATATTTTATGATTTTACTTCAAAGTATTGGTAATATGCACCTTGTTGAATCTAAAAAACTTGCTACTTTTGCACAAAATTTTTGTTAACCCTCACACAATATAAAATTATGAAAGTAACGGTAGTAGGAGCTGGAAATGTTGGAGCCACATGTGCAGATGTTTTGGCGCACAGAGAAATTGCCAACGAAATTATCTTGTTGGACATCAAAGAAGGTTTTGCTGAAGGTAAAGCACTTGATGTTTGGCAATCTTCACCAATTGGTATGTACGATTCACGCACTATTGGTTCAACAAATGATTATGGTATGACTGCTGGCTCTGATGTAGTAGTTATTACTTCAGGTCTTCCACGCAAACCAGGTATGAGCCGCGACGATCTTATCGCAACCAACGCTGGCATCGTAAAATCTGTTACTGAAAATATCATCAAACATTCTCCGGATGCTATTATTATTGTAGTTTCAAACCCATTGGATGTAATGACTTACTGTGCTTACTTGAGCGCTAAAGTTGATTCTAGCAAGGTGTTTGGTATGGCAGGTATATTAGATACAGCACGTTACAAAGCATTTTTGGCTACTGAGTTGAATGTTTCTCCAAAAGATATCCAAGCGGTATTGATGGGTGGTCATGGCGACACAATGGTTCCACTTCCACGATATACAACAGTTGGTGGTATTCCTGTAACTGAATTGATAGAGAAAGATAAATTGGACGCAATCATCGAGCGCACGAAATTTGGTGGTGGTGAAATCGTGAAATTGTTGGGTACATCTGCTTGGTATGCGCCAGGTGCCGCTGCTGCTCAAATGGTTGAAGCAATTGTTCGCGACCAAAAACGCGTTTTCCCAGTTTGTGCTTGGTTGAACGGTGAGTATGGTATGAATGATATCTACTTGGGTGTTCCAGTAATCTTGGGTAAAAAAGGTATTGAGCGCATCATCGAATTGGATTTGAACGCCGACGAGAAACAATTGCTCGAAGAATCTGCTGTTGCTGTGAAGTCGGTGATGGATGTGCTTGACGGCATGAACGTTGCTTAATTTTTGTCAGAATTTTCTATATACTTCGTTGTTTCTTTTTTTTAATCAGTCACGAGCGTCAGCTGACTCCTTGGATTAAAAAAAGCGCCTCGTCTCTGAAAAATTCTATTCAAAAATTGTCTTCAATGAAAAATACAAGCGTCGAATTCGAAAGAGTTCGGCGTTTTTTTATTTTATCCTCATTTCAACACCAATCGCCTTATGGTCTGAAAGCACTTCTTGTTGTAAACTAAAATTGAGTGCTTCAAAGGTTTTATCATAGAAAATATAGTCTATTCTATTGGATGGCATTTTCCCAACATAGGTGCGCCCAAATCCAGAGCCAACTTGATGAAAAGCGTCGCCGTAATTGGTTTTCAATTGGCGGTATGCGTAGCTCGTTGGGGTATCATTCAAATCACCACAAAGAATCACAGGATAGGGAGAATCGGCGGCGTGACCAAGAATCAGCTGCAATTGTGTGGCTCTTGTTCGTGAAGCAGCTAGAAATCGGCGGATGAGGTTTTTGGCTTTGTTCGGGTCAACTTCGTTCATGTCCATGTCGAATTCCTCAAAGGCGGCATAATCGACTTCGTTGAAACTGATGCTGCCAATGTGGAAATTATATACGCGTATAATCGAGCTATCCATTTGAATATCAGCATAAACACAGTGGTTGGAAGATTTACTTTGCATGTCAATAATACCTTGACCCACAATTGTGTAGCGACTAAAAATGGCGCAACCGAAGAAGGTGTTTTTATTCGTGCCAGTAACAAATGAGCCGGCATGATGAGGCAAATCAAATTTTTCTTTGATTCGCGATAAAGTCATGAAATTCCTCGGTCGATTTTCGTAAAAGAACTCTTGAAAACACAAAATATCGGGTGCTTCACTTTCGATGTAATTCACGATGCTGTCTCGAACAAGCAAAGGACCCAAATTCATGTTTTCATATAAATCAAACGAGCGCACATTGTAGCTCATGATTTTGAAGCTGTCCGCGGATTCCTCTTTTGCCGAACCGAAGGCGTAATATTGGGTATGGAGACTCCAGCCCATCAAGAGAATGAATGAGTATGCTATAAACAACTTCCATTTTCCAGAGAAAAGTACGAGAACTAATGTCGCCAATGAAACCAAAACTACATAAGGATATCCGTAGGCTAGAATTGTGAAAACCCGCGATGATTCAGGGCTAATTCTTGGAGCGATATAGCACAAAATCAAGACCAAAAAAGGCAATGATGTAAAGAATAGAAAACTATATTTCAGGAAGTTTTTCAATTTAATTTAGAGTTTATCTTTTTGATTGAAAAGATATTCTTTTTCGGCTTTGGTCAATCCGTCGTATCCTTTTTGTTTGATTTTATCCAAAATGGCATCGACTTTCATTTGAATTTCCTTTTTGGATTCGAAGTATTGTTCATCGGCTTTGTGGTAGTGTTTTACTTTGGGTTCTTTCATTTTTCGCATGAACAAGCGCGAACGCAAGCCTTTAAATCCACCTTGGAAAATCTGAGTTTTTCTTTCAAACCATGCAATAAATCCGTCGAAAGTTGAAAGTCTAGCAATCGCTAATACGCCAAAAGCAGCTCCACCCAAATGCGCCATATGTGCAACACTTTCTAAATCTGTCATGCGCAGGAAATCGGAGATAACCAAAAACAGTGCGATATATACGATACGCATTTTAAAAAGTCCAAAAAGAAGCACTTCATACATCGGACGATAAAAAGCAACGGCAATAAAAACAGCATAAACAGCCCCAGAAGCACCAATTAATCCTGAATATTTGCTGAGTTCAAATATGGGGATTAGGTTCACCGCCAGAACTTGTGTCAGAGCAGCAAACAAACCACCAAGAATGTAAATGTATATCAATCGTTTGTTTCCCAAAAATTGCATGAACAACATAGAGCCATAATAAAACCAAATCATGTTAAACAAGATGTGTAAAAAATCCTGATGCGCAAACATGTGGGTAAACCATGTCCAGGGCTGTGTTAGGAAGTTTGGGAAGGTATCGGGTAAAACAAATACATATTCTGCAAATAGACCGAATGGTCGCTCATCCCAAAGTTTTAATCCTTTATCAATTTGATAAAACAAGTTGATCAACAAATAAACAATGATGTTCAGCATCAGAATCCGAATGGACCAGCCGCCGTACTTGAATTTTTGAGAAATGAGTTGAGAAAAAGTCATGGTTTAATAGAATTGTTTGCGATCTTTTTGCCATATTTTCACCAAAACAAATCCAATGACACCACCGCCTAGGTGCGCTAAATGAGCGATATTGGAACCGTCTTCAACAAAACTAAAATACAAAGAGATAATCATCAAGAATCCCACAAGATATTTCGCTTTGATTGGAATTGGTGGGAAAAGTAGCATCAATTGTGTATTTGGGAATAGCATAGCAAAACCAACCAAGATACCGTAAATTGCTCCGGAGGCACCTACCATAGGCGTTACGCCGCTATTCACATAATAGTGTTCAACCATTGTTGCGTTTTGGTAAAATTTGTTTTCGGTGATGATTTGGTTTAAATAGGTCAATACTTCTTGCCCATCAGGTCGAGCCAATATTTCTTGTTTGAATTGATACATTTCATAGGTGCTATATCCTGCATAAAAAACGAAGGCTCCCAGTGCACTGATGATGTAAAACCAGAAAAAGCGTTTTGCTCCCCAAATACGCTCAAGATGTGCACCAAACATAACCAATGCGAACATGTTGAAGAATAGGTGCATTAAATTTCCATGCATAAAAAAGTGCGTTACCATCTGATAAGGCTCGAACTTTGGCGATAGAAAATTGTGTGCTCCGAGCATATGAATCAGATTCAACTGGTTCTGAAAAGCATAGGTTGCCAACAACATTAATACGTTGATAATCAAAAAGTTTTTGGTTACCTGTGGCAGGTTGGAAAGCATATTAAAAATCATGCGTAAGTTCTTTTAAGTCAACAATTTTGAGGATTTTTTTACCACTTGGGTCAAAGCTATGTTCTGCACATGTAAACAGTTCGTGCACCAAATGGTTGAGTTCTTCCTGCGACATATTGCGTTTGGTCTGTCCGGCCGATGCTTTGGCCAACGAAAGTACAAGCGTGTGAACAATTTCTCCAACATCAATATCGCGCAACAAGAAAGTGCTCAAGATGTCGTCAAAATAACTCAATACTTGTTCCGCTTCTAAAAGGGCAGGGGCACCGCTGATATAAATCAAATCGTTTTCGATGCGCCATTGAAAGCCCAAGCGCTCTATGTTTTTTTCTTGCTCGTTCAAAAATTGAATTTCAGAAACAGAAATTTCTCGCTCTACTGGAAACAACAACTGCTGACTACCAAGCGGTTCCATCATGAAATGTTGAATCAAATGGTCGTAGGCGATTCTGGTTTGGGCACGTTTTAAGTCAATGAGAATTACACCCGTTTTTGAACTGCACAAGGCATAGCGCTGTTGGATTTGAAGAATCGGGCCATTTGTATTTGGGTTAATCTCTGCTTCTTCGTCCAATAATTCGTGCAATTGCGAATTTTCCGATTTGGGTTGCTCAATTACTGCATACATTTGTTCCCAAGCATCTCTGTTCGGTTTAATGCTCTGACTTTTATTTCCTCCACCACTACCACCATTCGCAGGTTTAAATGTAGATGGATCGAAGGGATTAAAATTTGGATTGACTGTAATTGTTGGGATTTTTATCGGTTCATCTTTGCTTGGCGGGCTGTAGGGAAATCCCATTTCTTGGTCAAAATCTAAAGTAGGAGTAATATTGAATTTGCCTAAAGTTTGTCGAACGGTGCTTCTAAGAATAGAGTATATGTTGCGGTCTTCCTCAAATTTGATTTCTGTTTTGGTGGGATGCACATTCACGTCAATCATGGCTGGATTCACATCAAAATAGATGAAATACGATACTTGATGATCTTTGGGAATCAAATTATCAAAGGCAGTTTTAACGGCATGATGAAAATAGCGGTCCTTGAAAAATCGGTTGTTCACAAAGAAATATTGTTCGCCAGATGTTTTCTTGGAAAATTCTGGTTTCAACACAAAGCCTTTGATGCCAACAATGTCGGTGTACTCTTCGATGGGTACCAATTTGTCGTTGAATGATTTGCCGAAAACATCTACAATTCGCTTTCTCAGATTGTTGCTTATGGGCAATCGATATACTTCATTTCCGTTGTGGGAATAGGAAAATCCTACTTCTTCGTGAGTCAGTGCAATTCGAATAAACTCTTCCAAAATATGCTTGGATTCAACCGCATCTGATTTCAGGAAATTCCTGCGTGCTGGCACATTGAAAAACAAGTTTTTCACCGCAAAAGATGAACCATTTGCACAAACCACAGGCTCTACACTTTTCACAGTAGAACCCTCAATGCTCATCATGTGGCCCAATTCTTTATCGGCTTGTTTGGTTTTCAATTCAACATGGGCAATGGCCGCAATAGAAGCCAATGCCTCTCCGCGAAATCCTTTGGTGTTGAGTTTGTAAATGTCCTCAACCTCAGCAATCTTTGATGTCGCATGACGCTCGAAAGCCAAGTGCAAATCATTTTCCGAGATGCCTTTGCCGTTGTCGATGACTTGAATCAGCGTTTTGCCTGCATCTTTTACCACCAAATCGATTTGTGTGGCACCAGCATCCATGGCGTTTTCTATGAGTTCTTTTACAACGGAAGCAGGTCGTTGAATTACTTCTCCCGCTGCAATTTGATTGGCTATGTGGTCAGGAAGAATTTTTATTACATCAGACATTTTTACTCACCTGTTTTGAATTTTTCCAAAAACTCCCCCATGTCGCTTAATCCAGCAAACACAAGCACCACCACAAGCAAAACACCTAAAATAAGAACCAAACGAAGATTTGAATTAAACACGGATTTGCGATAATCATCATTGCGCACCCAAGAATCTGAGATTTTTGCTCTGAGTACTTCTGATCTCCCACCTTCCGCCTCTTTGAGATGCATTCGCTGATAAGCACGCTGCTTGGATTTCAATTGTTCTTTGCGCTCATCATAGAAACGCGTTGGGAAATCGAATCGTCGATGTCCATTGATTTTCATCATTGAAATCCCTCGAAAAATCATCTAATTAGTTTTAAAATTTGAACAATACAAAGTTAAGCTTTCTCCCCGAATCTTTGGCATAAATTTAGCATCGTTAACCAAAAAGTGCTATTTCACTTATTTATGTGCACAAGTTTGAAAGTGTATGATATCAATCGTTGAATTAGCCCTTATTTTTGTTGCTCTTATGAATATCAAAAACTTGAATAAAAGTCGAATGTTTTATGTGATTTCAAGCAAGATGAGAACTTTTAAGTTTGGCTTTTTAAGCTTGTCTGGCGCTGTCATTGTTGGCATGCTACTGCAATGGGTTTTTGTTGCGCAAGAAAGTGCGAAAAATCCTTTACCTCCCAATCCTGCACCTGAAATTGTGGCTCAACCGCCAAAATTTTTGTCAGTTTCTGATACTTGGGCAGATAGCATTATGAAACGCATGACTCGAGAACAGAAAATCGCACAGTTTTTTATGGTGGCTGCTTATTCCGACAAGCGCAACAATGAAAAAGAAATTCAAAATTGGATTGACAAATATGGTATTGGTGGGGTGATTTTCTTTCAGGGTGATACGGCATCTCAAAAAGCCATGACACTTCGTTTACAAGCCAAATCGAATGTTCCGCTGTTGATTGGCATGGATGCTGAATGGGGTCCGGCCATGCGTTTGAGTAATTCCAGAAAATTTCCTTTTCAGCTCACCATGGCTGCGGCGTATGATGAAAAATTGACAAAAGAATTGGCCTATTGGATTGGTCGAGAATGTGCTGATTTGGGTGTTCACCTCAATTTTGCTCCTGTTGCTGATATCAACACCAATCCAAAGAATCCGATTATAGGTTTCCGTGCTTTTGGCGAAAATCCAAGAACAGTTGCCAATCAAACCGTAGCATTTGTTGAAGGTATGGAACATGCTGGTGTGATGGCTTGTGTGAAACATTTTCCGGGACATGGCGATACCGACAAAGATTCTCATCATGAGCTGCCTTTGGTGCGATTGACTTTGAAACAATTCGAAGCCATCAATTTCTTGCCTTTTGTGCGCAGTATCCAAGCGGGCGTTTCTGCTGTGATGGTGGCTCATTTACAGACGCCTGCATTAGATTCTTTGAGCAAAGCATCTAGTTTGTCATCTGTTGTAATCAAGGATATTTTACAAGGCAATCTGAAATTTGAAGGACTTGTGATCTCTGACGCTTTGAATATGAAAGCTGTTGCCAATCAATATGAGAAGAGTGAAGTTGTTGTGCGTGCTTTTTTGGCAGGAAACGATATTTTGCTTTTCCCTGAAAGCATCGGTGAAGCCATTGATGCCATCTCGAGAGAAGTTCAGGCTGGAAAAATCACTGAAAAAGAGTTGAATGCCCGTTGCAAGAAGGTCTTGAAAGCCAAATATTGGGCGATTCAAAAGCAGAAAAAATCAAAGCCCATTAGCGCGGATGAAAACTTGCAAATCGATATTTTGATTCGAAAAACCATTGCTCAAGCCACAACGGTGCTCAAAAACGACAATCAAGTTTTACCACTTCGAGATTTGAGCGCAGCCACGGCCATAGTGGTAATTGGTGATAGCACTTCTGTTGTGGAGCAGCGCCTTTTGGATTATGTAGATGCCACTGTTTTTAAAGTAGGCAATAAGGCAGCTTTGGAGCAATTGCCGGTGCAGTTGAAACCCTTCAAACGCGTGATTACTGTCTTTGCCGCCAAACACAACTGGCACAGCAAAAGTTTTGGTATGCCCGATTTTTGGAAGGATTACGGTGGGCTTATGTCAAAAGAAAAAGAGCAAATTGGTTTGTTTTTGGCCAATCCCTATGCGCTTGTGGGCGATGCCATGCTTGCGAAATTTGATGGTTTTGTTGTGGCTTATGAAAATTCCATTTATACCCAAGATATTGCACCTCAAGTTTTGTTTGGAGCCCTACCTGCAAACGGAAAAATGCCTTTCACCTTGAATGATTTTGCCCGCGAATCTGGCTTTCAGTATGAGTCCAATGGTCGCTTACAGTATGTTATGCCCGAGGAAATTGGCGTTTATGCCGAAGACTTAAAGCGTATCGATGAAATTGCCATGAAAGGCATCAATGAAAAGGCGTATCCGGGTTGTCAAATCATTGCAGCCAAAGACGGAAAAGTGTTTTACCGCAAAAATTTCGGTCATCTAGATTATTCCAAAAAGCAACCAGTGAATCACGAAACGCTGTACGATTTGGCATCAATCACCAAAATTGCATCGTCAACATTGAGCTTGATGAAACTCGCAGATGA
>DIUF01000013.1:10419-10985 GCA_002422285.1 Flavobacteriales bacterium UBA6165
GATTTGGGCTACTATTTCATGCAAGAAATCATAGAAAATCATTCGGCGCGCACCTTGGATGAATTTGTGAGAAGAACCTATTATGCACCCATGGGACTTGCCATTCGCTATAATCCCTTGGATGTTTTCACCAAAGACAATATCGCGCCAACTGAAGACGATAAATTGTTTAGAAAGCAATTGATTCATGGTCATGTACACGATCAAGGCGCTGCTATGGTGGGCGGAGTGGCTGGTCATGCAGGACTATTCTCCAACGCCACAGATTTGGCTGCTTTGATGCAAATGCTGCTCAATGGCGGTACCTATGGTGGTTTAAGTTTTCTCTCAAAATCTGTGATTGATGATTTCACCAAATGTCAATTCTGTTCCACAAATCGCCGTGCCTTGGGCTTTGATAAACCTGTGAAAGGTGGTGGTGGTCCATCTTGCGATTTGGTGAGTCCACAGAGTTATGGTCACACAGGTTTCACTGGAACAATTGCATGGGCTGACCCAGTAACGGGCATCAATTATGTCTTCCTGTCCAATCGTGTTCATCCAGATGCCGAGAACAAGAAAATCAT
>DIUF01000048.1 GCA_002422285.1 Flavobacteriales bacterium UBA6165
TTCGTCAGACCTATTTGCTGCCAATCAATGGGATGAGTTTCGCTTTGCCATTGTGAACAACGACCCCGATTTTGATTTGTTGAAACACTATGATCCCGACCAGGTGCCACAAGACGTTGCACAACAGCTCATGGACGATGAATACACAAAAATGACCTTAGGCATTACACCTTATGATGGCCTTGAAGATGAAATTTTCGATGGCATATCAGCCAAAGCATTTTATGTGCTTATTGCCGCTGATGACATCACAATAGGTACAATTTATTACTTTCGCGAAACATCTTATGGGTTGCAGCTGTTAGGCACTATGCCCTACTAAAAGCGAAAGAATGAAAATATACACAAAAAAAGGCGACCAAGGTCAAACTTCCCTTATTGGAGGCATGCGTGTACCTAAGTTTGACTTGAGAATCGAATCATATGGTACTGTTGATGAACTCAACTCACACTTGGGCTTGCTGCGCGACCAANNTTCACCATTGGCTCGCACTTGGCCGTGGGAAAAGAAGGCAGTTCAATGAAATTACCAGAATTGCGCTTGGAACATATCGATTTTCTCGAAAAAAATATCGATGCCATGGACGAAACATTACCTCCTATGCGCTTTTTTGTGCTTCCTGGCGGACACACCGCCATATCACAAGCCCATGTAGCACGATGTGTTTGCCGCAGAGCCGAGCGACTTGTCGTACATCTATCAAGCGAAGAAACCGTAAACCCTTTGATATTAACCTACCTCAATCGATTGAGTGATTATTTATTTACCTTAAGTAGAAAAATTGCATTAGATTTAGGAGCTGAAGAACAGCCTTGGATACCAGAAAAGTAGCACAAGTTAAGCATTGTTAAATCTGGAATAAATTGTAAAACAAAAACTTGCGTTTAATTATAATTATTATACTTTTGCGCGAAATTTGAAAATCACAAAAATAACATACTATGTATTGGACATTAGAATTGGCATCATATCTTGAAGACGCACCTTGGCCAGCAACCAAAGACGAATTAATCGACTTCGCCATGCGTACTGGCGCTCCTCTAGAAGTTGTTGAAAATTTACAACAATTGGAAGATGAAGGAGATATGTATGAAAGTATTGAAGAAATTTGGCCAGACTACCCAACCAAAGAGGACTTTTTCTTCAACGAAGATGAATATTAATCTATATAGATTTAACAAATAGCTAGACTGTCTGATTGGCAGTCTTTTTTTTTCTCATTCGGGCCTATTAACGACAGCATGTCAGCATAGTCAATCAAGCATGTTTTTTGACTAGTGATGTTCTCAACGAAAATCAATGCATTCTGACGCTATGTTGATTTTCACGTTATTTTTGTAGGCTATTATTATTTAATAAGATTCACAATGTTAAAAAGCATTTTAAGCAAAATATTCGGCGACAAATCCGCCAAAGACCAAAAAGAATTCCAACCTTTTGTTGACCGCATACACCACTTCACCAATGCATTCAACCATTTGTCTGACGACCAACTCCGAGAAAAAACTGCTGAATTCAAGCAACGAATTGGGGATGCAACTCGAGAATTAAGTAGCAGATTGGAAGTGATTTTCGCAGAAGCAGAAAATGACAGAACCGATATAAATAAAAAAGAAGACCTCTATGCAGAGGCAGATACGTTAAAACTTCAAATCAACGAAAAAATTGAGGAGATACTTTTGGAAATTCTTCCAGAAGCATTCGCTGTCGTTAAAGAAACTGCAAAACGCTGGTCAGAGAATGGAAAGCTTGTTGTCAAAGTTCAAGACTTCGATCGCGATAGAGCTGCAAAAAGTGATGGCGTTATCATCGATGGTGACAAAGCAACTTGGCTCAACACTTGGACAGCTGCCGGCTCCCCTGTTACTTGGAACATGGTGCACTACGACGTTCAGCTCATGGGTGGGGCAGTTTTGCACAAAGGAAATATCGCTGAAATGCAAACTGGTGAAGGTAAAACATTGGTGGCAACACTTCCTGTATATCTAAATGCCTTGGCTGGAAAAGGAGTACACATCGTAACCGTAAATGACTACTTGGCAAAACGTGACTCAGAATGGATGGGTCCTTTGTATCAGTTTCATGGACTTACAGTAGATTGTATAGACAAACACCAACCCAATACGCAAGCCCGAAGAGACGCCTATTTAGCCGATGTTACTTTTGGAACAAACAACGAATTTGGCTTTGACTACTTGCGTGATAACATGGCCGGCGACCCAGACCAATTGGTGCAGCGACCACATCATTTCGCCATCGTGGATGAGGTCGATTCAGTATTAATTGACGATGCCAGAACACCTTTGATTATTTCTGGTCCAACACCAAAAGGTGATCAGCAAGAATTTGAAGCGCTTAAACCGAAAATTGAGAAAATTGTTGGTGAACAGCGCAGACTTGTAACCAACTTTTTGACAGAAGCAAAACGCCTTCTTGCTCCTTTGAATGAGTCAGATGCCGTATCCGACAAGAAACAATTGAAAGAAATGTTGGAAGAAGGCGGAATTGCATTGTTGCGCGCCTTCCGTGGTTTACCAAAAAACAAAGCCTTGATTAAGTTCTTGAGTGAGCCAGGAATCAAAGCGCATTTGCAAAAAACAGAAAATATTTACATGGCTGAGCAAAACAAACTCATGCCTATTATTGATAAAGAATTGCTGTTCACTATTGACGAAAAAAACAACTCTATTACTTTGACTGACAAAGGAATTGATTTGCTTTCTCACGGTGAAAATGCAGATTATTACGTGTTACCCGATATTGCTTCTCAACTTTCAACATTGGATAAAACACCTATGGAAAAAGAGGTTTTGCTAGAAGAAAAAGACCGTTTGATTCGCAATTTCTCAGTGATTTCAGAACGCATCCACTCCATGAACCAATTATTGAAAGCTTATACACTTTTCGAAAAAGAGGTGGAGTATGTGGTAATGGAGGGCAAAATCAAAATTGTTGATGAGCAAACAGGTCGTATAATGGAAGGAAGACGCTATTCTGACGGTCTTCACCAAGCCATTGAGGCCAAAGAAAACGTAAAAGTAGAAGCTGCAACTCAGACATACGCAACAATTACCTTACAGAACTATTTCCGTATGTACCACAAATTGGCTGGTATGACGGGAACTGCTGAAACAGAAGCAAAAGAATTTTGGGACATCTATAAATTAGATGTTGTAGTTATTCCAACGAATCGCCCAATTCAACGTAAGGACCAAGATGATTTGGTGTATAAGACTGCGCGCGAAAAATTCAATGCCGTAATTCTTGAAACAGAACGTTTAGTTGCGGATGGACGACCAGTGTTGGTGGGTACAACAACCGTTGAAATCTCTGAACTTTTGAGTCGAATGTTGAAAATGAAAAATATTCCACACAAAGTATTGAATGCCAAATACCATCAACAAGAAGCCGAAATCGTTGCTGAAGCTGGTAAAAGTGGTGCCGTTACAATTGCCACGAATATGGCCGGTCGTGGTACCGACATCAAATTGGGTGACGGCGTTAAGGACGCAGGCGGTTTGGCCATTATTGGTACAGAGCGCCACGACTCCAGACGTGTGGATAGACAGTTGCGCGGTCGTGCTGGTCGTCAAGGTGACCCCGGTTCTTCTCAGTTCTTTGTTTCTTTGGAAGACGACTTGATGCGTAAATTTGGTTCAGAGCGAATCGCCAAGTTGATGGACCGCATGGGTCACAAAGACGGTGAGGTCATTCAGCACGGAATGATTTCTAAATCTATCGAGCGCGCGCAGAAAAAAGTGGAAGAAAACAACTTTGGTGTTCGTAAGAAAAACTTGGAATACGATGACGTTATGAACGCACAACGTAAAGCTGTTTACAAGCGTCGTCGCAATGCATTATATGGTGATAGATTGGAAATGGATATTGCCAATATGTTCTACGACAGCTGCGAAGATTTGGTGATGGAAAATATTGGCTCACGTAATTTCAAGGAATTTGAATTGTCTTTGTTCCGAACTTTTGGTACAGACAGTCCAGTAAACGAAACGGAATTCAAAACCATCGATCAGAACAAATTAACCAACGCACTATACAACCGTGTGATGGAAATGTACGAACGTAAAAATTCACGCTTAACTGAGGCTGTTTTGCCGTTCATCAAAGATGTCAAAATGCGTGAGGGCAATCGTTATCAACATGTAGCCTTGCCAATCAGCGATGGAACTAAAACCATGCAGTTGGGCGTTCATATTGATGAAGCGATTGAATCAAACGGGAAAACAATTATTACCAATATCGAGAAAAATATCGTTTTGGGCATGATTGACAACGAGTGGAAAGAACATTTACGTGAAATGGATGAATTACGTAAATCATCGCATCAAGCCGTTTACGAGCAAAAAGATCCTTTGTTGATTTATAAATTGGAATCGTTCAACCTATTCAAAGCCATGATGTCTCGTTTGAATCAAGAAATTGCAGCTTTCCTTATAAAAGCGCAATTACCTGTGGCTGAAGAGAGCACACAAATCAGAACAACAACACAGCAAATCAAACAAGACAATTATGCTAGTGCGCGCACCAATGCACAAGCTGGTGATTCTAATTTCAATGGCCGCGAAGGTTACCAAGAAGCCATGGAAAGTTCATACAACGAACGTCCCAAGCAACAACCGGTAATCGCAGAACCAAAAATTGGCCGAAACGACGCCTGCCCATGTGGTAGCGGCAAGAAATTCAAACAGTGCCACGGCAAGTAGATTCGAACCGCCGTTCGAATCGTATTGCCGTGAACGTAATAATGAAGCCACCGTTCGAATCGTATTAACGTGAACATGATAATGGAAACGCCGTTCGAATATATTTGTTTAACACCAGTAAAAACGAGGCACATCATCAAATAAACATTCTAAATAAATATTATTGTAATAACACAAAAAAAGCGGGGAGTTGAATCAACTCACCGCTTTTTTTACATTTAGAAATATTATTATTTCACGATAAATCTTTGAATACCATTCGTGGTTTGAACGAAGTAGATACCCGCATCCAAATGACGAACATCGATTTCCAACAAATTAGAAGATGAGTCTAAAGAAAGAACGATTTGTCCGCGAGCATCGCTAATTACAACTTGACCAAGCACATCACTAGATTGAACAAATAAAGTGTTCTCTGTTGGATTTGGATACACCTTGAAGTTTTGTTCGAAGCCAGCCAATCCAGCGAGATCACATGTAATAGTAACAGTAAGGGTAGCAGAAGAAGAGAAATTCGTACAAGCATCAGTGTAGCTGTAAACAATTTCATACGTTCCTGCTGCAGAAGGTGCAAAAACACCAGCAGCGCTCACATCAGCACTATTGCCTTGAAGCAATGAAAAAGTACCGCCTTCAGGAGAAAAGTCCAATTGCGCTTCTTGACCAATGCAAGGTGCAACAGCCAAAGCCAATTCTGCAACCTCAGAAACAATCGAATATTGAATAACAACCAGACCATTTCCTTCACGCACACCATTTTCAAAATCTTTAGGCTCTCCGTTGAAGTAATTTGTTCCTGCTGAACCACCACCGCCAGCACCAATGTTGTTTCCTGAGCAACCCTCAGTTCCAGCAGAACCTCCGCCGCCGCCGTTTCCTCCGACATAACCGCCACCGCCAGCGCCACCACTTGCGCGGTAACCCGGAACGTCCAATGAGCTTCCAATACCACCAATGCCACCAACTTCACCAGCACCAGCGCCACCAGTTTGACCTAAAAACGAGCCACAACCAATTGCGCCTGCACCAGGACCAGCACTTGTACCGCCCATACCACCAAAATAAGTAAATCCACTATCCCCGATGGCATCCTCACCAGAGGTGCCATCCAATGAAACACCACTGCCGCCACCATTTCCACCGTTTCCACCAGTAAAAGTAGAGCCATTCCAATGATAGGCAGCATTTCCGCCGCCACCGCCACCACCAGCAACCTGAACTCTGTCAGATAATGCATCAGTTGGATAACGAACATCAGTTGCACCGCCACCGCCGCCAGATGGATTTTGACCATTCATTTCGACACCATTGCCTCCACCATTGTAGCCGCCAGTTGCTCCATTAGCAGCGCCACCAATATTCACATATATTGTTTGACCTGGCTCCAGATTCGACCATCCTCCAATCACACGATTACCGAGACCAGCTTGGCCGCCAGAATTAATTCCAGGGTTAATAGTTGAACCATTCGCCCCTTGTGCACCATAAGCTGTAATTACAATATTGGTTGCGCATTCAGGAATAACGTAAGTCTGCATAGAACCTGTATAAGATAGCGTATCGCTATAACTTGTTGTTTGAGCGATATTATTAAACGCTGCAAATAAAACAGCTGATGACAAAGCTGCCTTACCTAAACTCATGTAAATTTTTCTCATATTTCAATAATTTTTGTATAAAAGTAAACATTTCGAGCCCAATGAACGAGTTTACTTCATGAAGAGTCCAAAATAATCCATGAAACTCAATTTTAGTTTTATGAATGCTGTAAATAAAAGCATAAAAACAGAGAGCAGTTCAACTCTAATTTATTAATTATTAATAAGGAAAGTCAAGAATGCACATTAAAAAAGCATTTGTCATTAATGATTATCAAACCTAAATGTTCATGACATACTTTTCTTCCAACCAAAACGGCGAAAAACAAGCATTGCGAATAAATAGGCGCCTATAAATGCTAATGCCGAAGCAGAAAAATAATACAATGGCTCATATCCTATTTTCATCATATATACCAAAAGATTTAAACTCGTAAATAAGGCAAAAACAAAACGATAAAACTGTTTGTGACCCATTCGATTTCGATTTAATTTTGGTGAAAAGTAATAAAGTTTGCACAGAAAAACCAAAAATTTTAAGACTTTTTCACATTTAATTCTTGTTATAAAAGGGTTTGCTGGGGGCTCAGCAACAATAAACATTAACTTTGTCCACATGATTAAATTGAAACTTTCTTTTGCAAAGTGTGTATTGCTAATGTCGTTTTTGTCGACTTCATCACTTACAATGTCCCAGGAAGAGAAATTGACGCATTGGCAAAATTTCAAGCAAATTCTGAGTTATGCAAAAGAAGATATCAACTTTGGTGTTGGTTCGAATACCAGCGGCATATATACTTCTAAGTACCGTCGAGAAACCAGTATGGGTGCAGGAGCGCAGATTTTTAGCGGGATTTATTTACCCTATTCGGACAATATGTTTTTTCACACTCAAATTGGCTTAGCCTATCAACAGTTTCAGCATCACACGATAGAAAGCGCACTGAGCGTGGACATGTTCTTTCTTGAACTTCCATTATACATAAGCGCACAGCTTCCAGTTGCCAATGCTTTCGAAACAAGATTTCATTTGGGATGGCAAAGCAATTTTCTGCTAGGATCAAATCTCAGAGGGCAGTACCCTGAAAACTGGTCAGCTGAGGATTCTGGAATAGAATACGTCAGTAACCAACTCCTGCGAGCAGATTTTGGTTTCTACTTTGGTTTTGGTGTGGAATATCAAAAGTGGATGTTTAGAGTATCTGGTTTTACAGGAATAAAGAAAATCGTGGAAAAAGACTCTGGAATGCTTAATACCTTTAAAATTGACATTGGATTTTTCCCGTTCAGAAAAAAATAAAAATGACAATTACACGATCGAAATACTTATTGTTTCCAATGTTCATGCTGTTTACTGTTATGAACAGTCGTTCTCAGAACACCTTATCACGAGACACTCTAGTTCTTGGTAAATACTCTGGAGCATTTGGTGTTCAACTCAAAACCGCACAAGGCAAGACAATAAAAAATGGCTCAGCCCTGTTTGATTCTGATTTATACAAAGACACTGTTGCGAATCAATTTTTCAAGCTTAATATTCAAGGGAGTTATAAAGACGGTCGTTATCATGGGTATTGGACGTTTTCCGAATTAGCTTATGTGCTTCAAATAAACAATATCATTCACAACAAAAAGCATCAACTCGAATACAATCTAAATGGAACCGAATCAAGAGTAGTTATGCGCTTCACCAATGGACAGCCAACGGGTCGCTGGATGATAGACAATTATACGATACAAAACGGTGCTCAACGTGACTTGCAAAATTCGGGCTTTATCTTCTGCGAAAAAGGTGTTTTTACAGGTTCTTTTTCCTATGTTAATGAAAATAAAAATATTTCAATAACTGGAAACTTAAACAACCAAGGTTTCTTGCATGGTGTTTTAAAAATTTCATGGTTAGAGAACGACAAAAGAAAAATAACGGAGGAGCGCTTATATCAAGATGGGTTTTTACTACAAATAAGTCGCTATGAAAACGAAGACCGCAGGCCTTTCATGCTCATTGAATATACAGACGTTCAGGAACTGATCAATAACATTCAAAAAAACAGTTCAAATGTGTCAAACAGCCATGTAAAAATGAGCGATAAACACTACGGAATTCTTTTCGACAATGGATACACCCATGAAGACCTCCGACTAAATATTCAAATGGAGGGAAATGATATTATTGCAAATTTCTTGGGTTCATTTGATCGATATATTTCTGTTGAATCGGACGAATTCGATAAACCAATTGCTAAACTCACCAGACGATTTGTTTACCAGTACAATGACCCGCAATCTTGGGAAAACTTAGCAATTAGATTAGATGATTTGCACAGGAAAACTAAAGAATTTATCAACTCCCCGAGCAATCTCCTATACGCGGCACAATCCGACAGCTTAGCACGAGCACTCACCCTCATGAATCATATTTATGAAAAAGTGATGATTTTAGATGACGTGCTAACGAAAAATATTTCAGATTTTTTTGATACAAGAAACAGAAATAATTTTTATTCATTGGGGGTGCCTGGGCTAAACAAAAAAGAAACTATTTTTTATAGAAATAAAAAAAACGAAAACATTAGCGTTGACTTTTCGCCCACTACGCTTGTAGACACGCCTGAAAACTTCATGGACCAAATAGACGCTTATTTGAGTTTTCTTGAATCTAAATACAGCAGAAATCAAACCATAGCCTTTACTCAGGTATCAGATTTGGAGCAGAGGGAAAATCTCAAAAACATCGATTCTCTCATTATTCATTTGGAGCAACTGAACGAATCCTATTTCGGTGAAATCGCGGTATTAAACAAAACCCCCTTTGAAAGCTTGCGTTTTGAACAAAAAATTTTCTTTTTATCGTATCAACGAAAATTATCTCAACTCAGAAAAAACTACTTAACCAAATCCGAATATGTTGAAAAGATTGAGATTGGCAAACAGTATATAGATGCTATGCAAAACCTCTCTGAAAATCAAAATCGTTTATCCGAAGTTGGTAAAAGACAAAAACGAATCGATTCAATATTCACCATCTACGAAGAAAACCCCTTCGATTACAGAAAAATTGAGTTGCCTATTTTGAGTCAAATCAAAGAAAAAGGGCTCCTTCTTTTTAGGCATTATGCAGAACTTTTATTTGCAGAAACCCGTCCCGACCGTTTTTTGCAAAGACTTGCCGCCATTGAACAACTGCTTGACAAATTAGAATACTACGCGGCAAACTACAATGCTCGGGAGGTACAAGCACTCAATCGTGCACTTCGACGCGAAAGCGTGCCCAACAGAATTGAACGCCTTTTTGAAATACGCATTGAAAATGATAATGAATAAACCATTTATACTTCTCTTGCTTTGCTTTGTTTTTACTCATTTGAGTATTGGGCAAAATGAAACAGAAAAATTAGACAACAGGGTACTTTATACCAAGTACTATGTATCTGACTTCTTTTCACCTACATCGAAATGGGCTTGGGAAGTTGATGTAGTATATCGGCGACAAAGCGAGCTTGGTGGAAATAACATATTCCAGCATCCTCTTCGATTTAGTATCCGTCCATTTATTGCTTATCAATTCACAAAATACAGCCGTTTGAGTGTGAATCCCATTGGGATGTTCAGAAGTGCACCTCGCTATCCATTAGAGTCAGATTTATCAAGACCTTTTGAGCGCGAATGGCGAACAACGGTTCAATTGCTGCATTATGCATATTTTGGGAGGGTAAACTTCACACACCGTTTACGAGGAGAATACCGTTGGCGAGGCATTGATGATCCCGAATTTAAACAAGGTATGCGCTTCCGATACAGAATGCGCGTGAGAATCCCAATTAACACAAATTACTTTTATACCGACAAAACTTGGTACACGAGCATTTACTCAGAGCCTCATGTAGAATGGGGACGTGATGTGAAAGGGCTTCAATTTACTCAACTCAGGAATTTTATTGGTTTGGGTTACCGATTTTGGGGATGGACTCGTATTGAATTGGGTTATCTTTTACAACTCAACATGAGAGCCAATGGAAATCAAATGGATATTTCACAGGGGCCTATGTTCTACCTTTTCTTCGATGTGTTGTCGAGGAATTCGAGGAGGTATGATTATAGTTTTTAAATCATTTCCCAAATTTCAGCGCCAAAGAAAGTACGCTCACAAAATTGTCCTCATAGCCAAAAGACTGGGCATTAAATAAATGTGAAGAAGCCCGTGCAAAACGATTTTCCCAACGCAACAATAAATTTTGATGTGGCCTGTAATCTATGTTCAATGAGAATCCGCCTAAAACAGAATTGGGCCAAACATCAGCCAGTAAAACACCATCTATATCAGAGAAAAACTCAAAACGAAAAGCCGTTTGCCATTGTTTTGAAAACTTATATTGCGCAATTCCCGTCAAGTTTGTCCAATAGTAAAGCGTTGACTTGAAAATCAAATCTTCTTGCATGCCATAATCCACGCCCAAGACAAAATTGAACTTTTCATTGGCTTCAAATTTGGTGTAGAAATTAGAAAAATAGCGCATGCTTCTGGCAACATCCGGTGTATCTGTGCCAACAAAAGTGGACCAATTCAATAACCAACGCGCATTGGGTTTATACTGAATTTGCGAACCGAAAGAAGGCAAACTATTTCCCGCCAACCGTTGAATGCGCTGCCAACCGTTGGTAATCAGAAATTTGAACGACCACTTGTCATTTGGATCATAACTCAATTGCGTTCCCGAAAAATAATACGGAGAAAGTTCGGCACAAAAAGAGCGCGTCAAAGTTTGATTTTGTGTGGATTGAGCCACCTCAAATCCAATATACGACTCCAAAACCCCGACATCTAACCAAAGTTTGTTCTTTTTGGAAAGCGATATGCCGACATTGGCTTCGTAAATATAGCGCAATGCTTGAGGCTCATGGGCATAATTGTCTTGCACATAAGTCCCAGTGTGAACCCCTAAATTAGCCCGATATTTTTCATGTCTAATTTGCGATTTCACCAACACATGATTCACATTAAACTCATTGTGGCGGTTGTGATTCACCAAATACGGCTGCCTCTCACTTCCTTCAGGTAAACTGAAATCAAAAGCATAAAAAACGTCGGCATAGCCAGAAAAAGAAATTTCAGGTGCTTTTTGCCA
>DIUF01000082.1 GCA_002422285.1 Flavobacteriales bacterium UBA6165
AAGCGTTGTTCAACCAAATGCAGCGATTTGAAAACATCAGCGGGGATGAGTTTATAGCAGGTCTCCATATCGGTAATTTTGATGCCAAAGACCACATTGGATAATTTCGTCAAAAACCAATTGGCCCATCTGCTCAGCAAGTTTTGCGTTTGCACTTTACCATTCAAAAAGCGCGAACCATAAACCACATCTGCTTCATTTTGAATCACAGGTTCGATGAGCAAATTGATTTCATTGGGGTCTAATTCCAAATCGGCGTCCTGGATAACAATGTAATCGCCAGTGGCATATTGAATTCCTGTATGAAGCGCGGCACCTTTCCCTTGATTAACAGGTTTGTTGACAACTTGAATATTCTCGAAATCCTGACAATATCTCATGATTTCATTGGCGCTGTTGTCCGTTGAACAATCATTCACCACGATGATTTCTTTCTCAACACCATGATTCAATGGAATATTGTTGACAACATCAAGTACTTGAAAAATTGTGGTTTCTTCGTTGAAAACAGGGATGATTATGCTGAGCTTTTTCATGAAATTATTGAGATGCAAACCTAAGAAAAAAAGTTGGTTCGGGGAATGCTAAGTTTTATCGCATTTACTCATAAACCACAACCTCAATCCATTCCACCACCGCTCTTTCACCACTATCATGATTCCAAAAATAAACTTTCAATGGACCAGAAATCCCAGTGGGGACTTCCAATAAAAACTCCATCAACCTCGGTTTGTTATATAAATAATTACCAACATATTGTGCGTGATAAAACGAGGCATCATCATTGGAAACTATCAATGCCAAATTAGGACTTTCATGAACACCGCCAACATTTGCGCGCAACAACAACTTTGCGTTTTTCGGTAAACTATCAATCAACAAAGACGAACTGAAAGACGTATTTTGGTTCAACTCAGATACATTTTCAATCTTTATTCGATTCACCACATTCCACGTTGCATCAACTTCCACTTTGGGCGCATCGCGTTTTACTTGCAGAAAATGATTTTTATAATCAACCCAAGTCGTTTGACCGCCCTCCAAAATATACTTGTCGATTTGATATGCCTGAACCGCATTGAGCAAAATCAAAGGAATCAAAATCAAAGAAAACCATCGAAATTTTGGAAAATGGTGTAAAAAACCAATAAATCCCAAAACCAATAAGGGATAAAAATCGACCATTGGACGTTGCCCAAGTCCACCACCAAAAGTCCACATCCACCAACAAGAAAAGATATAGGCCACAAACAAAATCATGAATCCAAAATAGATGCCTTGCCACTTCTTGATTTTCCAAAAATAAATCGAAGAACAAATGGTAAATAGTAGCATTACTGGCGACCAAAACCACCAGCCTTTTTGAACTGACAATAAGAACTGAAACAAATGCGGAGAGGTAAAGTCTAATCGTTCGTTGCCATAAGAATAAACCAGCCATGAATCGGTTTGAATTTTCCATAAAACCAAAGGAATCGAAAGTAAAGCAAGACTAATTATCACTTGCAGCCAAGGTAATTCTTTGAATTTGATTTTCTGCTTGGCGAATTGAAGAATCTTTGACCAATCAACAAGTAAGGGCAAGACCAAAATAAAAAGTGCATTGGTAGGTCGCATGATGACAGCCAAACACATGAGCACCGCCATCCAGCCCAATTTTGACCAGCTGGTTGATTCATTCCAAGAAAGTGCGATTTTGATAAAATAGGTGAAAACAAAAAATCCAAATACATGAGCCACTGAGAAGTCGTGAACCAAATGAAATAGTAGGTTCGAAGCAAAAGTGATAGCAGCAAATCCGATTAATCGATTGACCATTGAAACGCCCTTTTTTCGGAAAATTTTATCTAGTAAAACCAATGCCCAAATGAAATAAAACCAGTGCGCGACGGCAATACTCCATTGAAAAAGTGGCGCATATCCATCGAGGGGCATGCCAAATAAAAACGACAAGAAGTACGCCAACAGGAAAAACGGCAAATAGAAAAGAGAAACGCCTGGAAAACATTTGTTGACTTTGGTGCCATTCGGTTGTAAGACTAAAAAATCTTTTCCCAATGAGCCATCAGATGGGTAGTATTTTTGTTCCACATCATCAACAAAACCATAGCTAAAATCTTGATAAATAAACGCAGCTGGCAAATAAGCATAATAACCTTTAGCATCTCCTATGATTGGTCGTTTGTACGGATTATCCCAGTCGTTCATCACGAAAGCATAAGCCAACACAAGAAACAGAATGAGCAGTATGTGTTTGTGTTTTTTCACTGAGCAGCAAAGCTAAGGAAAAGAACAAATGAATCGCGGAAGGTAAATCTTATAATTCCTTAAGCTTTTCAGAAACAAATACACGTTTTTTATCTACGGCTTGGATAAAGTGATTGAGAAAATCTTTTCTATCCTCTTGATTAATAGCATGAACAGGAAAAGACAAGCACAAGTCGTTTTTGTATTCCAGATAAATACTACCATTTTGAGTGGAAACAGATTTCAAGCCACTGAAATAATAAAAAGTTAGATCACGGTCTGCAATGACCAATCCATTTTTGATAATTCCAGCCCTCATGTATCGTGTGTTGCATCTCAAAAAAATAAAAACAATCGCCTCTAGTGCAGTAGCCAAAAACACAAAAGCTAAAACAGCAGTGAGCGCAGAAATCCAGAAGAAAAACAACGACAAGAAGCCAAAAAACATTGCCTCAAGCAACAAGTACAAACGGACACGACCAATATGCGAAGGTGTAGAAGCGCCAATCCAGACAAACTTTTCTTTGGATTGAAATATATACAATGCCGACCAACGTCTGAATGCCCGCCAAAACAGTAAAACTCCTGCAAGAATGCCTATGCCGCCGAATATTTCATGAATGTAAGGAGTATCCACCCCTTCGATGATTCCGAGCGCATTTAAGTCGAAACCCACCATTAGAGCCAAAAACAAAGTGGGCAGAAGAATAAAAGACAATAATATATTGATGCCTTTACTCATTCGGAATTAATTTCAATTTGTTTTTACAATCTTGAATTACTTTACGTGCAGCTTCGATATTCTTCTCCACAGTTTTCTTCAAAGCATCGTTTTTGCTAGAACGTGAAAAGAAACCAAGATTGTTCTCATATTGACGTATATCTTGCTCAGCTTTTTGAATTTGTTGACGCAATTTTCTGCGCTCCTCATCAAACATTCTGCCCGATTGTGGACTAGAAGCCAAAGTTTCTAGTTTAGCTGCAAACATCACTTTTTCTTTCTCAGCACCTTTCAAATCCAAGGCTTGGTAATGCTTGTCCATTGCGGCCCTGAATGCATTGTAAACGTTATCTTTTTCTTTGAAAGGAACATTGCCGATTTCACTGAAGCGTGTTGAAAAAGCACGTAAATCAACCAATGTGGCTTGTTTATCTTCTTTCACTCCATAAGCCTCAATTTCTTGAATTAAAGCTTGTTTCAATTTCAAGTTTTCGGCATTTGCTGCATCAGCTTCTGCAAAATGTGCTTCCTTACGATTGAAGAATCCATCGCATGCCGCGCGGAATTCCTTCCAAAGTTTCTGTTCGTTTTTAGGTCCCGCGTTACCGATCTTTTTCCAATCATTTTGAAAACCAATGATTTGCTGAGTAGTTTCTTTCCAATTAGTAGAGTCCTTCAGTTCATTCACCTTGGTAATCAATGCTTTTTTCTTGCTTACAAGTTCATCAAACTGCTTGTTACGCTCTTTAAAATAGGCATGCTTTGATTCGAAAAACTTATCACACAAGCTTCTAAATTGAGTCCAGATTTCTTCGTTTTCTTTACGTGGACCAAAACCAATGGTCTTCCAAGTCTCTTGATTTTTTAATAATTCTTGGGTAGCATCCTCCCACACACTGAAGTCGGCCGAATCCAAAACACCATTCAAGACCTGTTCAGTTTTCACCACCAATTCGCGCTTAGCTTCTAAATTCTTATTCATCACCTCGCGCTTGGCTTCGTAGTGGTTGCGAATGCGGTCGTATAAAGACTTTACAATAGACCAATATTGTGCTTTCAGCTCTTCCCAAACCTCTTGTTGGGTTCCTCCGATATCTTCCCACTCATGTTGTAAAACCTTAAGTTCTGTTTCAATCTCTTGAACATTTTGGTTTTGAGATAAGGCTTTCAACTTCACAATAATATCTTCTTTCAATTGCTGATTGCGTTTCAAATCATGTATGCGCAATTCCTTATAGATGCCGATATTGTAATAAAACTGCTCCATCAAGCGACTATAATCATTCTGAATATCTTGACGCAAATCGCGTGGAATATCTCCGACTTCGCGCCATTGATCCTGTATTTCTTTCTGAGTAGCAAAAGCAACACCGATGTTTTCCTCTTCCTGAATCAACTTGCGCAAACGATCAATCAGACTCTTTTTGATTTGTAAATTCTCCTGCTCAACAGACTTTTTAGCTTCAATTTGCCCTTTGTGACGTGTTTTGAATGTTTCATATAAGGCATCAAATTCGGCATCCAAAGGGTCTATGTCAACTGCAATAACTACAGCCTCCTCAGTGGAAGTTTCTTCTCCATCAGCATCTACAACATCCGTAGTTTTTTCTGCTTCATTTTCGCCCTCGTTATCCATCAAAAGATGAGCAAATTTTGCTTTCAACTCATGCGCTTCTTTGTTAAACGGCAACAAATCATCGTGAGCTAAAATTTCTTTCAAGCGGTCAATTAATCCAAGCTTCTCCATATCCATTAAGCATTAATTGCAGCGATCATATCAAACTGCACCAAGTTTACAAATTTCTGCACGCGATTTTCAATTTCGCGGTCTGTTAAGGTCATCAATCGTTCTGTTCCAAATTTTTCCACACAAAATGAAGCCATCGCCGAACCAACGATTATTGCGCGCTTCAAGTTCTCAAAATTGACCTCTTCCACAGTTGATAAATACCCCATAAAGCCACCAGCAAATGTGTCTCCAGCTCCTGTAGGATCAAATACATCTTCCAAAGGCAATGCTGGAGCAAAGAAAACGTCTTCGCCATGAAACAGCAAAGCACCGTGTTCCCCTTTTTTGATAACCAAAATCTTTGGCCCCATACTTTTGATTTTTTTTGCTGCCTTCACCAATGAGAATTCTTTTGACAGCTGACGCGCTTCTTCATCATTGATAATCAACACGTCAACCAAACGAAGGGTTTTCATCAATTCATCCCAAGCGATGTCCATCCAGAAATTCATGGTGTCCATAGCAATCAATTTTGGGCGCTCTTCTAAACGTTCAATTACCAAACGTTGTACTGTTGGACTCAAATTGCCCAACATTAAAAATTCAGTTCCTTGGTAGCTTGAAGGAATAATTGGGTCAAAATGCTCCAACACATTCAATTCCGTTACCAAAGTATCTCGCGAGTTCATGTCGTTGTGGTATTTTCCCGACCAAAAAAATGTTTTTTCGCCACTTTTAATTTGCAGCCCTTGAAGATCAACCCCCCTAACTCGTAAATCATCCAAGGTGTCTTGAGGAAAGTCTTCACCAACCACACTTACCAAGCGTTGATTTTTCTGAAAATAGGATGAGGCAATGGCGATAAAGGTCCCTGCTCCACCAATAATTTTATCCGTTTTGCCAAAGGGAGTTTCGATGGCATCGAAGGCAACACTTCCAACAGTTAATAAACTCATATAATGCGATGTATCTAAATTTCGCGCAAAGATAAGGCATTTATGAGAATAAGCTGTGCTTAAAAGAAATGTTTAAGCCAATTCCAAAATCTTGGTTTTCATCTGCTCATAAGCCAAAAGCAGTTCCTCTCTATCGTAGCGCTTATAGACTTGAATAAGTTCATCTAAATACAGTATCAGCAAGGAGCTGTGAGAACATGGCTCAAAATATTCTCGCACTGCCGGCATCCGTCGTTGCAATAAAAACTCGTCCATTTGCTTTTTGATGCATACTTTTCCTTGATCGGCGGGTAATAAATAAAAGAGTACGCCACCAGTGCCAAGCGGCTCTATTAATTTGTGTATGCGATATTCGTCTATATATGCTAAAACAAATTGTCCAGGGAAATTCACGCCGTATATCGGGAAATTTAAACGCTGAGCAACAATACTGTAAAGTAATCCCGTTGAAAAAGGCGTACCAACCATATCTTCCATAACCGAGTTGAGAAATGTGTGATATGGCGTTGCAAGCTGCGTGTTCTGCACTACCAGTCCAATATTGTTGTACCACATAGCATTCATGCGTTGCACAACTTCAAAGGCTGTCATACGCCTGTTCACTTCTAGCCAAATACGACGCTCAAAAGCATTGATTTGAACCGAAAGCTGGTCCCAAGTTAAATCAGGGAACTGGAGTGTCGTAATGATGTGAATGCCCTTGAGTAAATCTTTTTCTGAAGACAAACACCAAGTTTCCAACTGTTCCATGATCGCCGCAAAATGCAATTCACGCACTAATGACTGCACGCGTTCAACATGTTCCGCACTCAGCTTTTCAAAATCAAGAATATCGTGGAGTTTCGGGAGAGCAGTTGTACCTGTCCTCAGAATTTCAGCACGTACATGCTCATAAACCAGTTGATCTGGATCATCTATTAGTTTGATTAAGGCATCAATTGAAGGTGCTCTTCGCATAGTACAAATGTAGATTTGAAAATCACGGGATTTTTGTAAGTAAAAACAACTTTTGAATATTGCAATGTTGAATACGGAAAATTCCATCTTTTATAATTGGTCATCTCAACGAAGCGTTACCTTTGCAGCTGTAAATGAGCTATACAGAATCCATATTTCTCGTTGTTGACCTAGGGAATACCGACCTGAAGTTTGCGTTTTTTGGTCAAAAACTCCTGTTAACCGGGCGTGGTAAAGACACATTGCAACAAGCTTTAACAACACAAAATTATGACTTCTCACTCATTTCGTCAGTCGCGGAAGATTCCGTATTGTTGGAAATTGCTTCTTTGATACCCAAGGCATTTGTTTTGAATCCATTATTAGAAATCCCGCTTGATAACAACTATGCCACACCTCATACCCTAGGTCAAGACCGTTTGGCAAATGCTGTAGCTTTATGTCATCTATCTAAAGGAAAAGCAGCAGTTAGCATTGATTGTGGAACATGTCTAAAATTTGATTTTGTTGATGAATTTGGTGTTTATCAAGGAGGCAGCATTTCGCCAGGTATAAACATGAGGTTCAAAGCCATGAATCAATTTACAGCCAACTTACCCTTGATAGAAAAATGGCAAGAGGTGGACTTAATTGGTAAGGACACAAAATCCAGCATGATATCTGGCGTAATAAACGGGATGCGCAGTGAAATAAATGAAACCATCGCACGTTATCTTCAACACAATGAAAAATTAACTATTTATTTAACCGGAGGAGACGCGTCACATTTTGAAAATGCAATTAAATATCCCATCTTTGCCGACCCAAATTTGACCTTGTTCGGTTTGAAACTAATTTTAGAAGCTAATGTTTAGACCTATTTCTCTTGTAACTGCGCTAATTTGTTGTTCAACAATATTTGCACAAAACACAGTCAACAATCCTTACTCTTTCTACGGTATCGGTCTATACGAAAGCAATAGAAATGCTCTTCAAGTAGCTCTTGGCGGAACAGGTTACGCGCTCGTAGACAGTGCCTACAATAATCCTATAAATCCTGCAACCATAGCATACCTATCCAAAGGTCAACCGATTTTCAACATTGAAATAACAGGCAGGCTTTCTTTTTTCGAATCGGATCTATCTCGTGGTAACACACGCTTGACATATTTACGCGGTATCCAATTCTCCATTCCCTTTGCTAACAGATTGGGGTTAGGATTTGGTTACCGTCCAGCTTTTTCAAAGGGCTATAGATTCGTTGAGCCTCAATTAGTCGATGGTGATTCATTGAATCGAATTTATCAAGGAAGTGGTGGTGTTCAGCAAACCTATTTATCTTTTGTAGTTGCTCCAGTAAAAACAGAAAACACATACTTCGCGCTGGGTTTTGAAGCTAACTTTAATTTCGGTGACGCAACAGACGTTCGCGCCATAGAGTTTTCAGCCTTCAGCCAAAACAACGCTGCAAATCTTATGAATGACCGTATTCGTGGGTTTGGATTTAACGCTTCTATGGCTTTGAAGCATCGTATATCTCAAAACTTTTCACTCTCATTGGGAGCAAACTATGGCCTTTCAAGCAATTGGAATGTTACTCATACAGATGTCATCAATCGCTATGCTGGTAATTATGGCGTAACCCATCAATTCATTGAAACAATCAGCGATGGAGGCATAATGAAAGGAACTATTTCCACACCAAGTCTATTAGGTATTGGTTTCGGCATGGACATACACCCTCAAGGATTCAATCTCAATTCGAAAAAACAAAGTCGTGTTAGAATTTTTGGTGACCTCGAGATGATTGGTTGGAGCAATCACAAAAGAACGATTAATAATGTTGTTGATACGAGTTTCACTTTCCAAAACACCACATCTTATCGCTTTGGATTTGAAGTAACACCGCATGCTATCACTAATGATCGTTCTCCTGGAATAAATTATATTTCCAAAATATCGTACCGTGCTGGGTTAAATTTAAATCAAATCTCACTTCCAACAGGCAATCTCAACGATTTTGGCATAACTTTTGGATTTGGTTTTCCGTTACCATTTGACAACTCACAATCATCCATCAATTTTGGAATGCGTTTGGGGCAGATTGGTTCGGCAGGAACAACTTCTATACAAGAGCGCTATATCGCTTATCAAGTAGGAATAGTTTTAACGCCAGCGAATTGGGAAAGATGGTTTAGAAAAATTAAATACGATTAAACAAACACAACTATGAAAACCGTGAAGTACATATTAGCCCTAGCTTCAGTTTACGCTTTCGGAGTTTTTGCTCAGGAAGAAACAAAAGAATGTCGAGAATTTAAAATGATTGCCTCTGACTCAAAAATGATGGGCGATTTTCAAGAAGCTGCTATTTATTATTGGAAAGTAGAGCAAAACTGCCAAGCAGATGAAAATATTTATGTGAATTTGCGTTACTGCTACGAGATGATGTTGAACAACACCACTGACGAAACTCGTAAAGCCGCATTGCGTGATACCTTGATTACAATATACGGTATGCAAGAAGCAAAATTTGGTAAAGATCCGAATTGGTCTTTGTGGCACGCCTATTATCTTACAGCAAACAAAAGCACTAACTACTCTAAAATTGATGAGTTATTCTTTTA
>DIUF01000094.1 GCA_002422285.1 Flavobacteriales bacterium UBA6165
GGCTTCGTCGATTACCTTGCCGGGATAACAATTGGGAACTGTTTCCATTTCGCCAAGCGGATAAGGATCATCTAATCCCGCCAAAACTTGATTGGCACCAGCACGATTGATAAGCAAGCGGAATGTTTCTGGGTCATGCACCAGTGTATCAAAGAAAATATTCGGATGACCATTGGCATTTGCAGGACTTTCAGTGCCTTCAAAAAGGTCAGGTCGGCCCATAAAGCCTTGCATTCTTCTGCCAAAATTGGCCTGACCGAGCATATTGGCGTGGGCAAAACAAGTTCTAATGTTTGGAAACTTTTTGTAGATGCCGAGCAAAGTGTATAGATGGTGCGTATCAGCTGTTTGGGCGCACATCCAAACCAAATGGAAGCGCCAATATTTGTCGGCTAAATTTACCATTTCATTGCCATCGTAGGGATGGATTTCAATCGCTAAATTGTAGTGATTCGCCAATTCATAAATTGGAAAAACGGATTCATCAGCGACTGAAGTCCATTTGCCATCATTCGCTACAAAGTGTGTTGGGAGGCAAAGCAGTTTGAGGTTGTTTTTGGTGACGTTTCTCTCAATTTCCAAAAGCGCTTGTTCTGTGAATCTGGGTTGAACTACAAAACCGCAAGTAAACTTATCTTCGTGTTTGTATTGAATTTCGGCATGATAATCATTTTGGAATTGCAGCACATCTTTTGTGTCATACTCATTGAGATTGTTGCAATAGAGTTGAGATAGTGTGAGTAATACAGCATGATCAAGCTTGTTTTTCTCCATCCAATCCAACTTTTCATTGAGGAAAAAACTGGCGTCTGTAACTGGTCTCGACCAAGCCCCTTGGCGCATAAATTTTCTGTCTTGATCTACCCAAAACAGCTTTTTATCTTTCATGAATCTTGGAATTTCCTCTGGATAGGGGAGCAAATGACCATGACCGTTGATTTTTTTAATGGAGCTCATGAGGGGTTATTTCTTTTTCCAGAAGAGCAATTTTTTATACCAAGGCCTTTTGGGCTCGTCTTCATAATATCCACCGTAGCCATAACCATAGCCATAACCATAACCACCGTTGCTTGCACGAGCACCATTCAACAAAATACTTAATCCTTTAATTTTTTGACTTTCATAAAGGTCTCGAACACGATAGGCAAAAGTGTGTTTGGAGTATCCAGCCTTGAACACATAAATTGAACAATCCGCTTTTGAGAATAGGCTCATACCATCAGTAACAATGCCAATTGGCGGGTTGTCAATTACCACAACATCATAAAGCTCTTTAAGTCTTTCGAGTAAAGCAGTCATGTTGTCAGAAAGGATAAGTTCCGATGGATTAGGAGGGTTTGGTCCGGCCGGTATAAAATCTAAATTATCGATAGGGCTTTTCTGAATACATTCTTCGAGTTTATGTTGGTTCGACAAAATGGTGCTCATTCCTTTATCATTCGAACTATTGAGGCCCAAATGTATTTTAGGCTTTCTTAAATCCAAATCTAAGAGGATGGTTTTTTTTCCTGTCATGGCTTTAATCCCAGCGAAATTCAAACAAATAAAGGTCTTTCCTTCACCAGAAATAGAGGAGGAAATGGCGTATACTCTGGCGTCTGGATTGATAAAATTAAGGTTAGAGCGTATGCCCCTGAAAGCCTCTGCTATGGTAGATTTGGGTCTTTCGTGAACTACAAGTTGAGAGTAGGGATTGGGGTTTTTGATTAGAGGAATGTTGCCAAGAAAACTTACATTCGGAATTATTGTTTTAATATCTAATTCAGAATTCACCTCATCATGAGTGAGGTATTTTAAAGCAAGTAGGCCTATGCTGAAAAACAAGCCTAAAATTCCGGCGATTACATAGATGAGTTTACCCATTGGATAAACGGGCTTTGAAGTAATCACAGCCTCTTGAAGTATTACATTCTTCGAAGCATACCCAGCCGTCGAAATAGCGTAAGAAGATCGTTTATCCATCAGCAAGATGAAATACTTTTCATTTAGGTCCTTGATGCTTGCTAAACGTGAAAGCTCCATGGACTGCTCCGGCAGATTCAGGTAAGTCGAGGTTGACTCGTTAAGTTTTTTCTTTAAAATCAGCGTTTTTTGAGCCAGTCTTTCTTTGACCATTGAGATGGACTGTAGAATTCCTGCTACACGCTGTTGGATTTTTTGTTGATTATTTTTGTATTCGCTGCTTTCTGAGGTTACCGAATAGGCTAAAGATTCCTTTTTTTCAAGAAGAGAAACGAGATCTGAAACTTGGGCATATAAGGTGCTTTGAAAGCTACTGCCCAGTAAATCGGGCAAAATCTTATAAATTTCTAATCTGTTCGGATTGGAATTTATTTTAGACTCGAGATGTTGAAGCAACTGAAGATCAACTTCTAAGCGAAACACCTCATCGTTCAGCTGGTTGATTTGTTCGTTGAGCCTGGTTGAAGACACCTCTAAGTCTGGCGTGTTGGTCCTGTACTGAAACTTTAAAATACTATCTTGTGAAAGTCTAAGTGATTTGCTTACCGAATCTAATTGCGTATTTATGAAGTTCAACACATTTTGACTTGACTGATTTTCCAGTTCTCGGTCATATTCAAAGAATTGATTGACATGGTTTTTGACAATATCTCTGCTTAATGATGCGTTTCGACTTCTGAAAGAGACCTCTATGGTTTTCGCAGAAGGGCTCAATCCAATTACATTAAGGTCTTTTCTAAAGCGCTCTGCTAATTTTCTTGGGTTGTTAAAAGTAAAATAAACTTTATTGTTTTTTAGGTCCGCTTGAAGCTGTGTTTCATTGATTACGGTTATGTTGATCTCAAAATCGCTATTTTTAGTGGTAGAATCTTGGTTTACGTTGATGCGGGTTTTATTCTTTGTTGCTGTTTCATATTCAAGGAAGTACGCATTATTTTCGTAAATTAAGAAAATAGGTTTATCACACAAAGAAGAGTCATGCAATACGTATGGAATAACACTATAATTCGATTGTAAGTATTTTTCTTCAGTTAGAATAGAACCCTTAACAAAGTAGGACACATAGAAATTCATCGATTTGATGGTTCGTTCAAATAAAAATTGAGAACGAAGTAATTCTATAGTTTTGCTGAGATCTTTCTTTTCTGAGAAAGACTTGATATCCAGAATTTCTTGACCTTGGTCTTTATCTCCTAATTGGATAATAGATTGCGATTCGTAAACAGGCGGAGTATACCGGAGATATAAGAATGCGCCAATAAAAAACAAGGCTAAAATGAATGGAACGTAAAACCAACTTCTACGCAGCACCAAAACTAATACATTGGGCTTGAAATCTTTATTAACGATGAATCCTACTCTTTCCAAAATGATTAATTAAATCTTGTGAGTACTGTAATCACCACAATTGCACTTGAAATAAGTGAAACAACAGGAGCAACCTCTCTTAATACTTCCCGGGTATATTGTGTTACGGGCTCAACATAAATAATATCGTTGGCTTGTATAATCATGTCGGCGTGATATAGTCCGTCCATAGTAGACAAATCAATTAAATACACCTCTCTTCCTTTTGGGGTTTGGCGCATTACACGAATTTTTTTGGCTTTTCCACGCTGATGGATACCTCCAGCTCTTGCAATCACCTCAAGTAGGGTTGTGTTGTAGTTCTCGATGTCAACCACCGTTGAATGACCAGCATCACCATTAAAAACAATTGCCCGCTGGTTTACAACCTCAAGAATTATAAATGGATCAACATAATTGGACCCGTATCTTTCTCTCAATAATTTTTGTGACTCGGCAATAGTTAAACCAGCAATATTGAATTCGCCGATTACAGGGAACTCTACAATTCCAGTCTGTCGAACCAAATACTTCATAGTGTTGGACCTGGAGATAATTCGGTTCATGTTTTGCCCAGAACCAGCATCACTAATAGTTGCTCCAGTTAAAATATCAAATATTCTCTCACCGTCGTTAGTGTAAACCAATAAACTCAATTGATCGTTGGGGGCAATGCGGTATTCGTATTGAGGTGTCATAGGGATCGAATCATAACCCTTGAAATCTCGTCCCTCTTTGAACATGATGCTCGAATTGACACCACAACTTGTTATAATAAAAAGTGAAAATGCGAATAACGCAATGGAGAACAATGTCTTATTCATCTACCTCGATTAGTTTCAGCAAAGTTAAACTTTTTGAAGCAACCGCAAATAGTAGTCTTCAATATTTCGGACAAGTCTTGTATAGTGGTATTTTTCGCCCACATGTTTCCACCCGTTTTCTGACATGTTTTTTCTCAACAATTCATTTTCAATCAATTCCAAAAGTTTTTGCGAATAGGCCTCTAAATCATTGGGTGCAACCACAAAGCCTGTTTTGCCTTGTTCCACAATATCCAAAACGCCCCCCACATTTGTTGAAATTACTGGAACACCAGCGGCTTGAGCTTCGATGAGCGAAACGGGCGTGCCTTCGTTTTTTGAGGTCAAACAAATGATGTCCATGGCATGATTGAATGGCGCAATGTCTTCAATCCAAGAGGTGAATGTGATTAGTCCTTGAAATGTAGCGTTTATCTGATTCGCTTGATTTTCAATAGATTCTCTTTCACTGCCGTCTCCAACGATGAATACTTTTATGTTTTTCTCCGTTTTTTTCGCCACTTCGCTGATTACGTCGAGGAAAAACCCGTGGTCTTTCACAGGCGCTAATCTGCCAATGATTGCAATGGCGATTTCGTGGTCAGACAAATGCAATTCGGCACGCAATTTCGCTCGGTTTTCTGCTTTATTGGTGTTGAATTTAGTCAAATCCAAACCCAATGGAATCACTTCAATTTTATCGGCCGGACAAATTTTATGTATTTCAGAAAGTTCCTTTTTCTGTTGTTCACTTATGGCAATGATTCCGTTTGATTTTTTGGCCAATGAGCGCTCAATTCGCTTGAAAATTTCTGTTTTAATTTTGCCAAAATAAGAATGAAAAACATGACCGTGAAAGGTGTGGATGATTATTGGAACGCCACATTTGTGTGCTGCTCTTCTCCCCAAAGCACCTGCTTTTGCTGCATGGGTATGCACAATATCTGGCTTGTATTCCTCAATGATTTGTTTGATTTTTTTATAAGCTTTGCGGTCAGATGAAAAATTGGGGTCGCGCTGCAATTCCTCCAAAACTATGGGGTCAACCTCATATTCACGCAACACATGGAGTGAATCACTTTCTCCAGCATCAGGAACGCCCCCGATGAGTTTTGTTTCGAATGACTCGCCCAAATATTTGGTTAACAATGTAACATGAAAAGTGGGTCCTCCAATGTTGAATCTGTTGATGATGCGTAGTACTTTTATCTTCTTCATTACCCAAATTTGCTGCGAAAGTAGTGGTTTTTCAAAGGATTGAACGGAAAATCATTGATGAAAGCCGCGTCTTTTGTTGGTATGGTTTTGGTAATCACCATTCTCATTACTTTTGAGACATGAAAAACATATGGGTTTTATTTGCTCTTTTTTGGTCTGTGCATCATGCATTTGCCGCCGATAGTGAGCTCCAGAAGACGGTAGATAATTTTGTAAGCAAACCAGATTTGAAACAAGCCAGCATCTCTTTCATGGTGGTGGATTTGGCGAACAATCAAGTTTTAGCGCAACATGATGCCAAGCGACTTTTGTCTCCCGCAAGTACAACGAAATTGTGGTCAACTGCCGCAGCATTGGAATTGTTGGGTGCCGAATATCGCCCGAAGACACAGGTTTTATACACAGGAACTATTGTTGGCTCAACCCTAAATGGCAGCATTATAATGCGCGGCTTTGGCGATGTTTCCTTGGGCAGTTCGCACTTCACCTCCCGCGAAAAAATGCGCGACTTTTTGGATTCTTGGGCCGATAGCATCAAGGCAATGGGCATTCTCAATATTTCAGGCGGTGTGCTTGCTGATGCTTCTTCATTGGGTTATTTCGGTGGGCCCGATGGTTGGTCGTGGGGTGATATGGGCAACTATTATGGTGCTTTTCCCAGCGGATTGACACTGTTTGACAACATGATGGAACTGTTTTTTAGCACATCTTCAAAAGCAGGAGGAAGCACAACAATCACCAAAACCAATCCAGCGCTGCCAGGCTTTGTGATTCAAAACCATGTGCTTGCTGATAATGTTACCTCCGACAATGCTTATGTTTATGGAGCGCCTTATTCGAATTATGCTTTTGTAACAGGCACTTTGCCTTTGAATAAGTCGGCATTTGTGGTGAAGTCAGCCATTCAGAATCCCGAGTTGGTTTTTGCTCTAGAGTTTCATGCCGCCTTGCTCCGAAAAGGGATTCAAGTGAATGCAAATCCCTTGGCCTTCAACACCATCGACCCAATTGAAAAAGATCGAGTAAACGCCGTGTTGAATGAAAAACAAACGTTGATTTTCACACATTTTGGCGCCACCCTTTTCCAAGTTGCTGAGTTCATCAATTTCAAAAGTGTAAATTTATTTGCCGAGCATTTGCCTTGTTGGATTGCATTAGAAAAAAAGGGGATTGGCCATCACAAAGAAGGCATGAAAATCATCCAAGACTTTTGGGGCGCCAAATTTGATATTGCCGCATCACGCATCAATGACGGCAGCGGCTTGTCGCGCACCAACGCCATCAGTGCGCAGAATTTCGCTGACTTGTTGACCTACATGCACAAAAGCAAAAATCAAGAATTTGAACTCACTTTGCCCATTGCCGGTGAGTCAGGAACATTGAAGAATTTGTGCAAGGGTCAAGCCGGACAGGGCCGAATCATGGCCAAAAGCGGCACGATGTCGAAGGTGAAGTCGTATGCGGGCTATGTAAAAACCAAATCAGGAAAAAAACTGGCCTTTGCTATTATTGTAAACAACCACGCCAATAGTTCTTCAGCGCTCACCACTCAAATGGAGTCGGTGCTCAACGCCATGGCTTCCTTATAAGTTTTCAGGAAATTTCTTTCTTTTTTCGTTGCATGGTAGGCCTAATAAAAAATAAGTTTATATTTGCACCCTCAAAACAGGAGGTGATGTAGCTCAGTTGGTAGAGCANNCGAGAAAAATATTACAAATCAACCGTTGGCAAGAATTACCTTCGAAAGCATGGATTTATCAAAGGCTGAAAATCCTTGTGTCGGCGGTTCGATTCCCTGTCTGCTTGAGGCAGTCAGGCAGGCGTCCATCACCACACCCCACAGAGGGAAGCGCAAGCTTCCCTTTTTTTGTGCTTTGTTATTTATCTTCAAGTCATGGATAAGACTTATTATGTATATGTGCTTCGTAGTTTGATGGACGCCACGCTTTATGTTGGGATGTCTGAAGACGTCGTCAAGCGTTTAGATGAACACAACAGAGGTAAATCACAATTTACAAAAGCACATCAGCCATGGGACTTGATTTACTCCGAATTAGTAGGCACAAGAGAATTGGCAAGAAAGCGAGAAAAATATTACAAATCAACCGTTGGCAAGAATTACCTTCGAAAGCATGGATTTATCAAAGGCTGAAAATCCTTGTGTCGGCGGTTCGATTCCCTGTCTGCTTGAGGCAGTCAGGCAGGCGTCCATCACCACATCACACTGAGGGAGGCGAAAGCTTCCCTTTTTTGTTTTATTGGAGTTATTTCGTTTACATATTACAAACCCTATCATCTGGTGTCTAAAGGCAACAAAACCTAAGGCAATGCTCTTATATCTCAAGCTAAAAATTTATCGAGCCTGCGCTTAAAAGAGTTCATATAGAAGCTTTGTAAAACACAGCGGTTCAATTTCGTCTGATGACGATATTTGTCATCATCTTGACCTCGCGTCAATACATCATCACAAAATTAAACCACGATGTTTTTCTTGATTTCAGTATCCAAAAAAAACCCGAATGAAAACTCACTCGGGTTGCAAAATCTAAATGGAATTTTTATTTCTTGAAAGAGCGCACCAAAGTTGAACGCCCCATGTAGAAAATGCCGTTGAATTCAATGATCACAACATCCCCTTTATTTAGAATGAAGATATTGTAAATGTAGGTTTTTCCAGAAAGCCCTGATTTCACGGTTGTTTTATATCCCACAAAACCATCATATTCTTTGTATTCAACCTTGGTGATTTTGTAATATTGAACGACCATTTCTCCCTCAAGAAGGTGGTGTACAAACATTTTGTCCTTGAAAGAAAAGGTCATAATCTGATTTTCTGCATACCGGTCATCTGATTCCAAGTCTTTGGCGTATTCGGTGGCATGAAGCGACACACCTTGGATGTTTTTTAATTGGGAGAACACAGCCGCATTGAAGAACATGATGACTGCAACAGATGCAATTAAGTTTTTAAAAGTTTTCATAAAGTCAATTTTTAGGTTTACGATTAATGATGAGTCAAAAATATCTTTTTAGATTGATAAACAAATAGTTTTTTAGTTGTTTTTACCTTCAAATAGCGCGAAATACGATGAATTACGTAAGAATTGGTTTAATGGTCTTATTTAAAATGCGTCATCAAATAATCGTAGGCGACTTTTATTTCGATGAAGCGCTCATGAGCCATATCTTGTTCAGATTTTGATTTGTTAGCAAATCTGTCGGGATGGTTGGTTTTGGCTAATTTTCTATATACCAACCTGATTTCTTCTTGGTTTTTGGCGTGATTTAAGCCTAAGACATGGAGTTTTCTTTTGATGATAGAGGCTTTGCTTTGGTGGCTTGTAGTTCGTGAAGATCGCTGTTGTCTCGAATCCAAACGACTTTGGCGAATAGCAATAATGGAGCGAATGGTGTCTTGGGATATTTTTAAATCTGCCGCAACTTGGTAGAGAAACTTAAATTCCGAAGGTGTCACTAGATCATTGTGGTAGGCCAAATCTGCAAGCACATCAAGGATTTGAATTTTCTCGCGCTCGTTGGATTTATCGTTGACCCATTTAAACATGGATGCCATGTCTGGTTTCGGATAACCTTTGAGGACATCAAAATAGAATTCTGTTATTTCTTTATTTGTCCATGAACCAAAGCGTCTGCGTAGCTTTTCAAGAAGCATGGATTGCTGTGTTTTTAGATCTTCTCTGTCAAGGCGCATCAAACCGATCGACAAATAGGTGTAAACCAAAAACAAACTGTCTTCGTTGTACAAATGATACCAACGAAACCGATAAAACTTGTCTTTTTGTTGTTTGTTGTGTTTTACATTGGAAACCCGCGCCATTGACAGCGCAAGAAATCCCACTACAACCGAGGCGCTTAAAAGGTGTTCAAAAAAGCTTACTTTCATTAACGCCATTTTCTCTCGAATCTAGAAGTGCGACGGCGTTGTTTTATTTTTCTCTGAAGGAAAATAACAGTTATGCGCCATAGCACTAGTCCAGTAAATAAAACGCCAATTGCAAAAACGCCTAAGCGTACATAAAGAATCGTTTGGTCGAGCTCCCCAGTGAAGTGCTCCTCAAGCATTTGCTGTATGTCATAGGATGATGCAGACATGTGTTGCTGTTTCCAAAATTTTAGCATTGCAAAGTTAAACTTTAGATTCAATAAATAACAAGCCCAGCCGTATGGTCCGTTTGTGGTTTTTTAAAATCTACTAAATCATTTAGCCGCTTTCTGTTTTTTTTGTTTCAATGCTTTTAAGACTGCTTGATCTCGACCATAAACATCTTGTCGATAATTAATAGAATATCCATCCGACCATGCTGTTAGATAGAAAATATAGACATCAACAGGGTTTTTGAGAACAACGGTTCTTTCGCGACTGGCGTACATGGCTGTTTTAATTTCCCCTGCCGACCATTTGATAGAATCACCGAGCAGCAACCGCGCTAGCTCAAAGGGTTTATCTACCCGAATACAACCAGAGCTGAATGTTCTGCTGTCTCTGTCAAAAAGCTCTTTAGACGGCGTGTCGTGTAGATATACATTGTATTTATTGGGGAACATAAATTTCACGCGCCCGAGAGCATTATGAGAACCCGGCTCTTGTCTTATCCGATAGGGAATTGTTCCTCTTGTTTTTGCGCGTTGCCAATCAATGCTTGCAGGACTTATTTCATTCCCATTCGCATCGATAATTTTCATGTGGTGACTTTTTAAATAGTTGATGTTTTTGGCAACAGCAGGAATCACATCATTTTTCATGATTGTTGGTGGCACAGTCCATGTTGGGCTAAAAACCAAATAGGTCATACGCGCATTAAACACAGGTGTTTGTCGAAAATCTCTTCCCACCACCGTACGCATGCTGATTAGCGTGTCACGATTGCTGATAAAATCTAATGTAAAGTCGGCAATATTGACCATGATGTGTCTTTTGTTTAAGGAATCTGGCAGCCACCTCATACGCTCTGCATTTACATAAAGGGCGTCTATCTTGTCTTGAATGGAATGGTTGAGTGCTCGAATCGTGTTTTTCCCCACTTGGCCATCTGGTCTTATGCCGTGTGATTTTTGCAAAAGTTTTACCACTTCAATAAGCCCTTGTTTGTCGCTGATGTAGTCGAGAGCATCAGTTTTTACGTAACCCAGAAACCTCAATTTTTTATAAATAATTTCAGCGTATATGCTGTCGGTTTTCAGGTCAACGGAGTGCGCGCCTTCTGGAATTTGAATGGTAACTTGATAGTCTTCAGGGAGTTTGTTTTTTAGTTTTTTGACCTCTGCAATCATTGTTTCATACCCGGGATGTTGCGGATAAAACTTCCTCATAAAAAGGGCGGGGTGTTTAACATTAACCAGTATTTCGAGTTTTTTGTCCAAGGCAAGTTGAGGTTTATCTCTCCTGATGTTCCATGTTGCGGTCAAGGTTTTTATGTCTACTTTTCCGTTATATAAGTGCGAACTCAACATAAAAAAAGCGTCGGATAGCAGCAGGTCGAGTTGAGCTATTCTATTAGCATTGAATGGCTTGCTTTTATCAATGATACTGTCTCGTATCTTTTTGATGCTTTCCAAGTGATAATGCTCTGGTTGCAGCCCATGGTGTTCTATTTCCTCAATATATTCAAT
>DIUF01000046.1:0-1967 GCA_002422285.1 Flavobacteriales bacterium UBA6165
TGCATCAAAACAACTTGAGCAGTGCAGACAAAATCTTTCAGTCAATATTTGCAATTACAATTCCTTTAATTATTCCTACGCTTAAATCGTTGAATTTTACTTATAATAAGCGCATATTCATCAATTATTTTGTTTGGGCATCTATTGCGGCTCTTCCCTTATGTGTTTTGTTGTCCATTTGCTTGATTCAGTTTTCCTCAGAAATTATTTATGACCCTGTTGAATCTAACTTTTCTTCTGACTTTTTTTTTGATTTAAACTTGAGATTGAACTCGGTCTATATAACTCTGATTCAATTTACTGCCGCTCTGTTGTTGCTCGAATTTTTTAACATCAACGATGCCAAAAGAAAAAATGCAATTAAAGTAGTTCAACTGATTTTATTGATGCTTATAGGACCATTTTTTCTCGCTTCCAGTTTGGGTAGCGCATTGATAGCTGGTCTTTTGTTGTATTATGGGTATTATCATTTTTCTAAAGGGGATAACAAATCTAAGACACTTGCGAAATATTGGTTCATAGCAGCTGGAGGATTGGCCATTTTTGATATTGGATTGTCCCTATTGCTTCCTACATATCACTCAGGTTTTACACTTTTTATCAATATCCTTTTCGAAGTCAAAAATTATCCATTCGTGATTTTGTTGTTTTTCGCTGCGCCACTTTTCCTTTTGCTTCTTTGGAACATCAAACAAAAGAACAAACCAAATACAATTTGGCTGTCATTCTTCATCCTACTTTGGCTACCCCTAGCTTATTCTTATTCTTTAGATATGTGTTTTTGGCCACATCTTGTAACGTTTTCCTTGATATTAACCTTCATGAACATGTTAAAAAGTGATGCGAGATAAGTTGGAGAGTTTTAAAAATCGAGCGTAATTTTGCCAGATGAAAATCCTCATCCTTACCCAATATTACCCTCCAGAAACAGGTGCGCCCCAAAATCGGCTGCATGAATTGGCTGTTCGTTTAATGGCTCAGGGTGTGGAAATTGAAGTGCTCACTGCGATGCCCAACTATCCGAAAATGGAGATTTTTGAAAACTATCAGGGCAAAAGATTCATGGTGGAGGAAATTGATGGCATCAAAGTTTATCGTTCAAGGATTTATGTAAAAAAATCAAAATCAATAGTTTACAGGTTGTTGAATTATTTTTCTTTCGTTTGGACTTCCTTTTGGATTGGCTGGAGAAAATTACCGAATTACGATTTTATTCTCGTCGAATCACCACCCCTATTTTTAGGTATATCGGGCTACCTTTTAAGTAAAAGAAAAAAAGCCAAGATGATTTTCAATGTGAGCGATTTGTGGCCTGAAAGTGCTGAAAAATTGGGCTTGGTAACCAATAAAGTTTTCCTCAAGATGGCCACTTGGTTGGAGGAGTTTTTATACCGTAAATCTGTTCTAATTTCAGGTCAAACTCAGGGCATTGTCGCTGATATTCATGGGAGATTTCCAAATAAAAAAGTTTACTGGCTACCAAATGGGGTAGATTTAAATTTTTATAAGCCCAATGAAGTGAGCTCGAATTGGAGGGCTGAAAACGGATTTGTGTCAACTGATATTTTGGTTCTATATGCAGGAATCATTGGTCACGCCCAAGGACTTGAAACTATTTTGAAGGCTGCTGAAAAGCTAAAGAATGAAGAGCACGTTCATTTCATTATGGTAGGAGATGGGCCAGTGAAAAGTGATTTATTGGCCTTAAAAGAGCAATTGAAAATTACCAATGTGCATTTTTATGAGCCTGTGGCAAAAGCTCAAATGCCATCGATTTTAAAGGCTTGCGATTTGTCAGCTATTCCACTCAAGAAATTACCGCTTTTCGAAGGTGCAATTCCCTCCAAAATTTTTGAATGTATTGCGATGGAGGTGCCGATTTTATTAGGTGTGCAAGGTGAAGCCAAAACACTTTTTATCGATGAAGGAGAGGCTGGTTTGGCTTTTGAACCAGATAACGCAGAAGA
>DIUF01000046.1:1978-13119 GCA_002422285.1 Flavobacteriales bacterium UBA6165
GGCAAGAAGTTCGATAGAAACAACATTGCACGCGATTTTTTGCAAACTTTGCAGGCTTTATACAAAAAGGCATAACAAATTCAATTCATTCCCCATGAAAATCCTAACAGTAGTCGGTGCTCGTCCCCAGTTCGTAAAAGCTGCCGTTTTAAGCAGAATCATTGCTAGTCGAGATGGTGTTGAGGAAATTTTGGTGCATACAGGTCAGCATTACGACGCCAATATGTCCGACATTTTCTTTAAGGAAATGGAAATTCCCAAACCCAAATACAACCTCGATGTAAATAGCTTGAGTCATGGGGCCATGACTGGTCGCATGCTGGAAAAAATCGAAGAGGTGCTCACCATTGAAAAGCCAGATTTACTTTTGGTTTATGGCGATACAAACTCCACTTTGGCTGGCGCTTTGGCTGCTAAGAAAATGCACATCAAAGTAGCTCACGTGGAAGCTGGTCTGCGCAGTTTCAACATGCAAATGCCAGAGGAAATCAACCGCATTTTGACCGATAGAATCAGCGATTTTTTGTTTTGTCCTACTCAAGCCGCAATCGACAACTTAAAAGCCGAGGGCTTCGACAATTTTGAGAACCAATATTTCCTGTCTGGAGATGTGATGCAAGACGCGGCACTTTTTTATAAAAGCAAAGCCAATTTGAATAGCCAAGTGCTTAATAGTATTGTGACTGAACCCTTTGTTTTATGCACCATTCACAGACAAGAAAATACCGATCACCCCGAGCGATTGAAAGCTATTGTTGCTGCATTGAATGAAATCAACGAATCCAAAAAAGTGGTGATGACCGTACATCCGCGCACCAAAAAAATCATGGAGAACAGCGGTCTGCAAATCAATTTCACATGTATCGACCCAGTGGGCTATTTGGACATGATTCTTTTGCTCCAGAAATGTGATTTGGTGATGACCGACAGCGGAGGCTTGCAAAAAGAAGCTTACTTTTTCCATAAACCATGCATCACCCTCCGCGACCAAACCGAGTGGGTCGAATTGGTTGAAAATGGCTACAACAGCATAGTCGGCGTTGATCGCGAAAGAATCCGAACGGCATTCTATCATTTCACTACAACACAAATCCTGTTCAACAAAGAACTTTACGGCGGCGGCACAGCCGGCACAAACATCATCGACACATTGCTGACATCAATGTCAAAATAGTCGTCCAATCAATTCTCTTCTTACTCACCTCACTTCCCACGGACTTCAGTCCGTGATTTTTATCCCCACTTACTCTCCCTCCCTCCACTCACTTCCCACGGACTTCAGTCCGTGAATCATCTCCCCACTTACTCTTCACTCCCTCCACTCACTTCCCACGGACTTCAGTCCGTGAATGCTTCAACCCTGTAAATTTTTTAATCCCCCAAAATGTAGAATGACATTTGTTTTTCACACATTACCACATTTTACCACCATCTATATTCTTTCTAAATCTTTTGAATATATTGATGTTTGAAACTTTTTTCCTTCCTTTGCGTTCTGTTAAAAACCCCAAGTTTTCAACAAAATGAGAATTTGTGGGAATTTGTGGGATTAATATGGTTAATTTTACCCTCTTTAAGAATTGAGCAATGGCAGGTTTAGTAGGTGAGTATGAGGTAACACTCGACGCCAAAGGGCGTTTTCTCTTCCCAGCAGGGTTGAGGAAACAACTTGCGCCTGCCGCTCAAGAAACCTTCATGTTGAACAAGGGTTTTGAAGACTGTCTCACACTCTATCCAATGAATGAGTGGGATAAGTTGAGCGAAAAACTGGGTAAATTGAATTTATTTAAACCCAACAATCGAATGTTCTATCGTCTTTTCCATCAAGGTGCCAAACAAGTGGCGCTTGATAATGCCGGTCGAATCCATGTGCCTGTTACACACACTGCACGGGTTGGATTGAAAAAGGAGGCAATGCTTATTGCTTACCACGACCGCATAGAGATTTGGGATAAGGAACGTTACTTCGCTTTGATTGACTCCAACATGACGGATTTTGCCGATTTGGCTGATGAAGTAATGGGTGGAATTGATCATGGAGAATAAAGAAAACACATACCACGTACCTGTCTTGCGAGATGCTTGCATTGAAGGCTTGAATATCTCGCCCAATGGAACCTACATCGATGTTACCTTCGGTGGTGGTGGTCATTCGCGTGCCATGTTTGAGCATTTGAACAGCGCGGGAAAACTCATTGCTTTCGACCAAGACCCTGATGCACAAAACAATTTGTGGGAAGCCGATAATTTCATTTTTGTACCTGCCAATTTCCAGTTTATGGCCAATCATTTGCGCGCCATGGGCATCAAACAAGTGGATGGTATTCTGGCGGACTTGGGCGTTTCTTCCCACCAATTTGATAGCGCCGAACGTGGTTTTTCCTTGCGCTTCGATGGTGAATTGGATATGCGCATGAACCAATCGGGGAGCTTAACAGCGAAAGAAATCATCAACAAATACAGTGAAGACGATTTGTACCGCGTGTTGCGAAACTATGGAGAAATAGATGGCTTGAAAAAAGTAGTAGATGCTCTGTTGCGTGCCCGCCAAAGCGAGGAGATTTCAACTACAGTACAACTTACGCAGCTTTTATCATCGCTTGCACCTCGAAAAAAAGAACACAAATTTTTAGCCCAAGTATTTCAAGCCTTGCGCATCGAAGTGAATGACGAAATGAAAGTTTTGACCGATTTCCTTGAGCAAGCAGCAAAAGTGCTCCGACCTGGTGGACGTTTGGTGGTCATTTCTTATCACTCTCTCGAAGACCGTTTGGTGAAAAATTTTCTGAAACGTGGCTCCTTCGATGGCAAAATAGAAAAGGACTTTTTTGGAAACGTGCTCAAGCCTTTTGAGGAAGTCAACCGAAAGCCCATCTCGCCATCAGAAGAAGAAATTGAAATAAATAGCAGAGCGCGCAGCGCAAAATTGAGAATAGCAGAAAAATTAAATGTCGGGGAATAAATACATAGACAGAGCAGAAGAGCCCGAAGTGCTTGAACAACCCAAGAAGAAGGATACTAAACCAACTTCTAAAGGGGGAAACAAGGTCGTTCAAATTTTGAGTGGTGACTTCTTGGCGCGCGAGTTTTTTGTGCAAAATCTTGGGTTTATTTTCTTCTTAATGCTGCTCTTGTTGCTATTGGTTGCCAAAGGATATTATGTGAAACAGTTATCGGACAACATCATCAAAACGGAACGTGAGTTGGACGACATCAATACAGATTATGTTGAATTGAAAGCGCGATTCTTGGAAGAAACGCGACGCGATAAATTGGTGGAACGCCTGAAAGACAGGGGCTTGAAAGAGCCAACGGCGCCTCCACATGTAATACGAGTAAAAGAATAAATGAACCAAAAGTCAGGCATATATTGGAAAGTGTACTTGCTCTACTTCATATTTGTGGGGGCCATGATTGCTGTGCTCTCAAAAACCTTCATGATTCAATCTGAAGGAAGAAGCAATGTGCTGTCTGACAAATCAGAATTGATTCAATTGGTTGAAGTGCCAATTGATGCACGTCGTGGACAAATTTTAGACGACCAGGGCGAACCTTTAGTTACTTCTGTTTCGTTTTATGAAATCCGACTGGATGCCACCGTGCCTAGTGATAAAGTTTTCAACGAAGGCTTGGATTCTTTGGCTCAGCAATTGAGCGCTGTTTTCGGAGATAAAACACCACGAGAATATCGTGAACGTATTCAAAAAGCGCGAAATCAAGGCGACCGTTTCTTGTTGATTCAACGAAAGGTAACCAATGAGCAACGTAAAAAATTGCGAGAAATGCCTATTTTCCGTTTGCAGCGTCACAAAGGCGGTTTAATTGATGACATAGAAATTATTGAACGAAAAAGACCTTATGGCGCATTGGCACACAGGACTTTAGGCTATGTGAGAGATGACATTCGCGTTGGATTAGAAGCGGCCTATGATAAGATTTTGGCAGGTGAGCAAGGGATTGTCCTGAAACAAAAAATGGCAACTGGCATGAAGCCTGCGGGTAAAACGTTGCAAGAAACGATCGATGGTTCTGATATCGTTACCACCATCAACAAAGATATTCAGGAGGTGGCTCATGCAGAGTTGCTACACCAATTGGAGGTGGAAAATGCGAGTTTCGGTACTTGTATTGTGATGGAAGTGGAAACGGGACACATCAAAGCCATCGTGAATTTGTCGCGATCTGATAATGGTTCTTATTACGAGAATTACAACTTTGCGGTGGGTCGTCGAGTGTATCCTGGTTCAACCATGAAATTGGCCTCTATTCTTGCACTTTTGGAAGATGGCAAAGCCGACATCACAGATTCTGTTAATGCCCTTGGAAAATACAAATTTTACGATGCAGAATTGAATGATGTGGGTGGCGGAAAAGGCCGTATCACACTGCAACAGGCCTTCGAGTTTTCTTCGAACGTGATTGCCAAAGTGATTCATGCGGCTTATTCTGGAAACCCATTGGATTACATCGCGAAACTTGAAAAATTCGGACTTACTGATACTTTAGGCTTGGAAATTCTCGGTGAGCCCAAACCTACAGTGTATCGCCCTGGTGATGCTTCTTGGTCGCGTATTTCTTTGCCTTGGATGTCTATTGGCTACGAGATTCAAATCACCCCAATGCAGCTCTTGACTTTTTACAATGGTATTGCCAATAACGGAACAATTATGCGGCCCACTTTCGTGAAGGAAGTGCGTCAAAATGGCTTTGTGACCGAAACTTTCAAGCCTGTTGTTTTGCGCGATAAAATTGCCTCTCAGGAAAACATCGACAAAGTCAAACTGCTCATGGAAGGCGTGGTAGAAAGAGGAACGGGTCGCCAGTTGAAATCGGCATCTTTCCGAATTGCCGGAAAAACTGGTACTGCGCGAGTAGACCAAACAGGTATAGGTCAAACACAACGCCACCAAGCACTTTTCGTGGGGTATTTTCCAGCCGAGAAACCACTTTATTCGTGCTTGGTTTTGGTTGCCGAGCCTAAAGTCAATTATTCCGGTTCTACTGTTTCGGGTACTGTTTTCACAGCCATTGCCAATAAAGTCTACTCCTCACATTTACAATATCAGGCTAGTTTTCAGGAAAACGCAATCCGTGTGCGCGAGGTGCCATCCGTGTTTTATGGCTCGGCCTACGACATAAAACTGGTACTCAACCGCTTAAATATTTTGATGAAAGCCAATTATAGTGGTGACTGGATTACAACAAGCAAAGACAAAGAGGTGGTGGCTCTAGATACACGAAAAATTGAAAAAGGGAAAGTGCCTAATGTTGTCGGAATGGGTTTGCGCGATGCTCTGTACTTGTTAGAAAACGAAGGTCTTTATGTTGATTTTTCTGGTAGTGGAAGAGTATCAAGTCAATCACTTGCCGCTGGTTCCATCGCCTATAAAGGTTCACTAATCAAATTGGAATTGAGACAATGAAAGCATTGAGAGACATATTGTATGGCGTTCGAATTCAGGAAGTTGTTGGAAATACCAGCGCTTCCGTCTCGGCTGTGCATTTCGACTCCCGAAAAGCCGACAAATCTTCTGTGTTTGTGGCAACAAAAGGCGTTACACACGATGCACACAGTTTTATCCCTCAAGTGATTGCGGCTGGATGCAAGAATATTGTATGTGAACGTGCTGAAAACCCCGTGGCTGGTGTGAATTATATTGTTGTCGATTCCTCTGCGAAATCCTTGGGGATTATGGCTTCCAATTTCTACGACAATCCATCCTCTGAATTGAAATTGGTTGGCATCACAGGTACGAATGGAAAAACAACGACCGCCACTTTGTTGTATGAGCTTTTCCAACAATTGGGCTATGTGTGTGGCAAAATTACAACAGTTGAAAATGCCATCGGAAAAACGATTGTGCCTTCAACGCATACCACACCTGATGCTGTTTCATTGAATGCACTTCTCCGTGAAATGCGTAATGAAGGATGTGATTATTGCTTTATGGAGGTGAGTTCGCATGCTGTTGACCAAGAAAGAATTGCTGGATTGCACTTTGCCGGGGCAGTGTTTACGAATCTGACTCATGACCATTTGGATTATCACCTTACTTTTAAGGATTATCTAAACGCCAAGAAGAAGTTTTTTGATAATCTGCCAACATCAGCTTTCTCTCTGACCAACAAAGATGATAAAAATGGCCTGGTGATGTTGCAAAACACCCGTGCCAAACAGTATACCTACGCCATGAAATCTGTGGCTGATTATAAAGTAAAAATTATCGAAAATCTATTGAGTGGCTTGGTGCTCAATATGGATGGATCTGAGATATGGACCAAATTAATTGGACATTTCAACGCCTATAATTTGCTTGCGGTGTATGCTGTAGCCATTTTGTTGGATCAGAAAAAAGATGAGGTGCTCTTGGCTTTGAGTCGCCTTGGCTCTGTAAACGGACGCTTCGAATATGTGATTTCGCCTTCGGGTATTACGGTTATTGTGGATTATGCCCATACACCTGATGCGCTGTTGAACGTCTTGCAAACCGTTGATAGTATCCGTACTAAAAATGAGCAGGTCATTACTGTGGTGGGTTGTGGTGGCGATCGCGATAAAGCAAAACGACCACTCATGGCTGCTGCTGCTTGCGATTGGTCAGACAAAGTGGTGCTCACATCCGACAATCCTCGTTCAGAAGACCCCGACCAAATTATCGCGGACATGATGACTGGTGTGGGCGGACATCATTTCAAGAAAACCATGAAAGTTACCGACCGCTATGAGGCAATCAAGTCTGCCTTGATGATGTCCAACACAGGAGATATAATCCTTGTGGCGGGTAAAGGACATGAAACATACCAAGAAATCAAAGGCGTGAAACACGACTTCGACGATAAAAAAGTAATAGACGAATTGATCACTAAACTCGAGAAATAATGCTGTACTACTTGTTTCAATATTTAGACACTTTGGACTTTCCAGGAGCTGGTTTGTTCAATTACATCTCGTTTCGTGCGGGAATGACTTTGATAACTTCGCTCATCATTTCCATCGTTTTTGGAAAGCGCATCATTGGCTATTTACGCCGCTTGCAAATCGGTGAATCTGTACGCGATTTAGGTCTTGAAGGTCAAAAAGAAAAAGAGGGCACACCAACCATGGGTGGACTTTTGATTCTTTCAGCCATTTTGATTCCTGTGTTATTGTTTGCCAAACTGCACAATGTGTATGTCATCACCATGTTGATAGCTACAATTTGGTTGGGATTCATTGGCTTTTTGGACGATTATATCAAAGTATTCAAGAAGAACAAAGAGGGCTTGAAAGGCAAATTTAAAGTGGTAGGTCAGATTGGTGTTGGTGTAATCGTTGGATCCATTTTGTATTTCCATCCTGATGTGGTCGTGCACAAAAAAGTTGATGCGAGCTACGAATTGAAGTCCTATGAATCGGACGTCTCTTATTTGCATGATGCTGGAGCTATGGGTGAAAGTAGCACTAAATTTATCTCAACCAAATCCATGACGACAACTATTCCCTTTGTAAAGAACAATGAGTTTAGCTACGATTTTAATGGTGATTCAAGCAGAAAATGGGGCTGGTTGTGGTTCATTCCTATCGTGATTTTCATTGTAACAGCCGTGTCAAATGGCGCCAATATGACCGATGGTTTGGATGGCTTGGCTACAGGCTCCTCTGCGATTATTGGAATTGCTCTTGCGGTTTTTGCCTATGTAAGTTCACACGCTAAATTCGCCGATTATTTGAATGTGATGTACATTCCCCACGCCGAAGAATTGGTAATCTACATCTCAGCTTTTGTGGGCGCTTGCATTGGTTTTTTGTGGTACAACTCTTATCCTGCGCAAGTTTTCATGGGCGACACAGGCAGTTTGGCTTTGGGGGGAATCATCGCGGTTTTTGCCATTTCTGTGAGAAAAGAATTGTTGATTCCTGTGCTTTGTGGCATTTTTCTCATCGAGAATCTCTCGGTGATGATGCAGGTCGGCTATTTCAAATACACCAAAAAACGATTCGGAGAGGGCAGGCGAATTTTCCGGATGGCACCTCTGCATCACCATTACCAAAAACTCGGACTCCATGAAGCCAAAATTGTATCTCGATTCTGGATTGTTGGTGTTCTCTTAGCTGTAATTTCTATCGTAACACTGAAGCTGCGTTAATGCAATACAAAAATGCACATATCGCAATTTTGGGCGCCGGCGAAAGCGGGGTGGGCGCTGCTATTTTGGCTAAAAAAATGGAAAATTCTGTTTGGCTGTCCGACCTTGGCACCATCAAAGAGAAGTACAAAGCCGAACTGCAGGAGCACCAAATTCCTTTTGAAGAAGGCCAACATACCGATGAGAAAATCCTCTCTGCTGATGTGATCATTAAAAGTCCGGGAATTCCAAACACTGCACCGATCATTGTTCAGGCTCGCGAGAAAGGCATTCCAGTGATTTCAGAAATTGAATTCGCGTCTTATTACACGAAAGCCAAAATTGTTGGCATCACAGGCAGCAATGGCAAAACCACAACCACCATGCTCACGCACCATATTTTCAAAAAAGCGGGATTGCGTGTTGGTCTAGCTGGAAATGTGGGATTTAGTTTTGCCAAGCAAGTGGCCTTGGATGACATGGATTGGTACATCATCGAATTGAGTTCATTCCAATTGGAAGATGTGGTGCATTTCCGTCCGAATATCGCCATGGTATTGAATATTTCCCCCGACCACTTAGACCGATACAATTACCAAATGTCGGCTTATGTGGATGCCAAATTCAACATCACCAAAAACATGACTGCCGACGATTGGTTCATTTTCAATGCCGACGACGCAATGATTGTACAAGCCATGGGGCGCCACAAAATTGCAGCTCAACCTGCACCATTTTCCTCCCACAAACCATTCGAAGTGGGAGGCTATATATCAAATAATCAATTAATCATAAACCTTAAAGACCAATTCATTATGAGCATCTATGACTTAGCATTAAAGGGCAAGCACAACGCCCAGAATTCTCTAGCATCTTCTATTGCTTCAAGAATCGCCGACATCAAAAAGGAAATCATCCGCGAAAGCCTTGCTGATTTTCAGAATGTTGAACATCGCCTCGAATTTGTGGCGCGCGTAAACGGAATCGAGTTTATCAACGATTCGAAAGCAACCAACGTAAACTCTACTTGGTATGCACTAGAATCCATGGAAAAACAAACCGTTTGGATTGTGGGTGGTGTAGACAAAGGCAACGACTACACAGAGTTGTTCGACTTGGTGAAAGAAAAAGTGAAAGCCATCATTTGTTTGGGAACAGACAATGCGAAAATCATCGACGCATTCAAAGACCAGATAGAGACTATCGTTGAAGCAGGCAGCGCAACCGAAGCCGTGGCTTGGGGCTATCGTTTGGCTTCGAAAGATGAGACTGTTTTGCTTTCTCCAGCATGTGCTAGTTTCGATTTATTCGAAGATTTTGAAGATAGAGGAAATCAATTCAAACAAGCTGTAAGGGCGCTATAAATCGTGTTTAGGCTCACGGGCATATGGAAGCATTTGAAGGGTGATAAAGTCATCTGGATTGTTACACTCATCATGTTGGTGTTTTCATTGGTTACGGTTTATAGTTTTGTGCCAGTATTGGTGCGAACTGAAGGTGGAACCCCCATGAAATACCTCATGAAACACTTCGTGTATGTTGTAATTGGACTGTTTGCCATGTACTGGATCCACAAGCAAAATCCCAACAATATTTCACGCTTTTCCAAAGTGATTTTCTATCTGGCCATCGCCTTGTTGATTTTCACCTTTTTCTTTGGTGTGCGTGTGAACGATGCTTCTCGCTGGATAAGAATTCCAGTAATTTCGCTCACGTTCCAAACCTCCGATTTTGCTAAGCTGGCACTCGTGATTTATGTTTCGCGTTTGCTGGTCAAAAAGAAAGACTTGCTACACAACTGGAAAGAGGGATTTATGCCCATCGCCTTAGCCATTCTCATCATTGTTGGATTGATTGTTAAAGATAATTTCTCAACTGCAGCTTTGCTTATTGCCATTACCGCGGTTATGCTCTTTATCGGGAAGGTGCCTTTCAAAATGCTCGCAGGTTTTGGTGGTATCATAATTGGCGCATTTTTGTTGGTTGTTTTGGCACATAAAACTTTTCCCGACGCCAATATCCTCAATCGCTGGGACACTTGGGAAAAACGTATCCTCAACCAAAGAGCCGATGATTCTGAGAAATTGGTCATCGATAATATCCAATCGATGAATGCTGAATTGGCCATTCACAATGGTGGAATACTTGGACAAGGACCTGGAAAAGGAAGGTTGAAATTGTATACAGCAGAGGCTTATGCCGATTTTTTCTACGCGAGTTTTGTTGAGGAATTTGGTCTGTTTGGAGGTGTTATTTTGGTTTTTGTTTATCTCATTTTGTTGTTCAGAATTATTCGAATTGGTCTGAAATCTGAACGACTTTTTGAAACTTATTTGGCTCTTGGCATTGGTTTGATCATCATGACACAAGTTACGGTTAACATGTTCGTTTGCACTGGACTTTTCCCTGTTACAGGTCAAAACATGCCCATTTTATCTTTAGGAGGTTCGGCACTCGTTATGGTTTGTGTTTCATTGGGTGTCATTCAAAGTATTGCGCGCGACCAAAATGGTGAACGCGTAGTTGAAATTGGAGAGGAAATAGAAAATGAATAGAATAAGAAGAGCGATAATTAGTGGTGGTGGCACGGGTGGACATATCTTCCCAGCTATAGCTATTGCCAACGAATTGAAAGCGCAATTCCCCGAAATAGAAATTTTATTTGTAGGCGCTGAAAGCCGAATGGAAATGGAAAAAGTGCCTCAAGCAGGCTATGTCATTAAGGCCTTACCAATAGCAGGATTTCAGCGCAAGAATTTATTGGCGAATTTTTCTTTGCCATTAAAAATTGTAAAAAGTTTGTTGAAAGCACGAGACATCATCAAAGAGTTTAAACCCGAAGTGGTTATTGGTGTGGGCGGTTATGCTTCTGGACCAACTTTAAAAATGGCGAATATCTTAGGCATTCCCACAGTTATTCAAGAACAGAATTCATTCCCCGGCAAAACAAATAAATTGTTAGCCAAAAAAGCAGCCCTGATTTGTGTTGCCTATGATGGATTGGAACGCTTTTTTCCGAAAGAGAAAATTGTGCT
>DIUF01000003.1 GCA_002422285.1 Flavobacteriales bacterium UBA6165
AAAACTCAATTTAACAGGAATTTAAGACAATTTGGAAAGTATTGTGTACAAAAAAACCGCCCTCGCTATGAAGACGGTTTTATCAACATTGTGAATCGCTTATTTTTTTACCATGCGGGTCCAAGTGTCGGTTCTTCCGATAGCGGAAACTCCAATGTAGCCTCGAACTTCTATAGTGTTGTCGTTGGTTAATTTGATTGTACAGTTGTATGTACTACCATTTTCAGGGTCATAAATAGTACCATTAGACCATGTTTTCTTTCCTGAATATTCAAAGTCTTTCAAAATCGAATAACCCATCAATGGTGTTTCGTGCATTTTTGAGTCAGGGTTGTTTTTGTCAACTTTTGGCCCACCATCAGGATACGTTGGTTCTTTCAGCCAAACGATTTTCCCAAAATATTTGTTACCAACTTTCGTGATTTTTACACGAGCTTTTCCATGACTTGGTTCCCATACACCTATGAGCTTGTCGCCTTCATCCGTGTTTGATGTGTTTGAAATAAAGCTAGACGTCAATGCCAAAGCACAAACAGAGAACAACATTACAAGAGTTTTACTTAAATTTTTCATATCATTTAGATTTTAATAAACTGATTTTGAGATTATTTTACAAAAGCTGTGCCACAGATTATTTTTTCTTTTCTGGCACCATAATGTTTAAGTTAAATGACCCTGTGATGTTGAGGTCGTCAAAATAGTCTTCCGATTTGGTAACAGCCGTTATTTCCAAATAGAAGGTCTTTACATTTTTGAACTTTTTTATTTCAGCTTCAGCCAGTCCAGGAATGGTAAGGGTCTTGTTGTTATCGCTGATCTTTACTGTAGCCACATTGGCTGCCTCCACGCCATCAGCACTGATAATGAAACTGATGTTGTCGAAATCTCCAAATCCATTTTCAGATTCTGTAGAAATTGTAATTTCGTTCATCACCATGCTGTGTACCTCATTGGCATCTATTCCAAAGGCAGCTGGATCGAACTCAAATTCCATAAGCGCATCTACAACGCTTCCTCCATAGCCTTCTAAGGTTGTTTCAAATTCAACAGGGCCGTAGGTTTCAGGCACATAAGATTTGCAGCCTACCAGTATAATCCCGATTAGGGCAACAGCCCAGAGTATTGGTTTTTTCATGCGTTTAGTTTTTCGTTTAGGCAAACATACTATTTTTTTCATTATGAATTCAGTTCTGTTTTTCGCAAGCTTTGAAATCCTAAATTTGAAGCATGGAATCTGTTTTGATATCGGAGTCTAAGTTTGCGTGCAACGGTGCTGTGAAAATACGCTATGAACATGTGCCAAGCAAAAATGGTCAAAACTTGATTTTTGTTATGGGCTTGAGTATTGATGCATTTGGCTGGAGCAACGCTTTTTTAAAACCCTTTTTGGATGCTGGCTATGGCGTAATCCGAATCGACAATCGCTGTACGGGTGGCTCGAGTTTTGTTAAAAATTGGGGAAAATCGAAATTCGATTTACACGACATGGCTGCCGATTGTGTTGCCGTTTTGGATGACGTCAAAATTGATGCTGTTCATGCTGTTGGTGTTTCATTGGGCGGAATGATTGTACAACAAATGGCCATTTCTTTTCCCGAACGTGTATCTGGCATCACATCGATTATGTCTGGCGCCAATGTGCATCTTTTTAATATGCCGCTGAAATCGTATTGGACATTTCTGCGCTTGGGTTATGTAGCCGCCAAACCTAGAAAGCTCAAGGGGATTAAGAAATACACCGCCATCAACACACAAATTTGGCAAGTGCTCGACCCGAAAAACATCGACGATACCGACGTGGAATGGATCAGTGCCATCAGCAAATACCAATGTGAGAACCATCAAATGATTCGTCCAGATTCAGCCCCACATCAGGCCATTGCTGTTTTGCGAACAGGCTCTAGATATTCCGGTTTGCAGCAATCACAAATTCCAAAATTGGTTATTCATGGCGATTCCGACCCGCTGATTTCAGTTAAAAATGCCTATGAGTTTGAAAAGAGAATACCCAATACGAAGTTGCTCATTTTGAAGGACATGGGTCACACTTTGCCAAAGCGGTATTATTTGACCATGTTCGAAGCGATTAATAACCTGATTGGGTTACCAAGATAGAGCGCAAATAACAATACAAATCAATTATTTAAGACATCCTCTTTAATTAAATCTTCACTTTTTTTCAATTGCTAAGTCCTGTAAGGACGACATATTAATAGCGATGGGCTTAAGTCCATCGTGAAAATAACAACGCGATCCCACCCGAGTCCCGCCCCACACAAGCGAAGCTTGTGTGGGGCGGGACTCGGGTTTCGGCTACAATTCTATAACATCGGGTCTTCGTGACCTCGACCCGATGCTACAATAGTGCCGTCCCTACAGGACTTTAATCGGATAGTAACAAAATTTTTCACCGAGAATTGAGTCCTCAAAAGATGAAGAAAACGTCAAATTATTACGATTGCGACTTATCTTGGTAACCCAATAACCTGTGTTCGAGCAATATTTAGCTGCGCTGCGACTTCGTGGTCTGGCTCGAACTCAGGTTAATAGCATTATTGAGGGTCGAGTAGTTTGATTTTATTCACAATTTCTTCCGCATCAGCCAATTTTTCGTCTGCGGCTTTCCTGTTGGTGTGCGAAAGTTGATGGGCTTCTGAAAGCAGCTTTCTATATTGCTCTTCTAGCTTTTCTTTCTCCGTTTTCTTTTTGAATAGTCCGAACATGGTTTTCTCTTTAGAACAAATAGCGAAAGGAATAGTTCGAATTTGTAGTTCGTGTAATTTGAATCACCGAGATTAGCATGGTTTACGGTTTTTTGTGAAATAATTGAGTGGGTCTCCATGGTCATTGGTTTTTATTTTTAGTTTCGACGAAATATTTTGAGATGGAAAGACAAGAATGCTATAAGCTTTGTAAAACTTGTACGCACCGAGATATGGATCGCGAGCGTGGAATGATTTGCGGTTTGACGAAGGAATACCCAGATTTTGAGGGCACTTGTGATTTGTATGAGGAAGATGAGAAACTCAAAAAAAAGGATTACAAACACGATCTGCCTCAAGACAAAATTGAAGCACAACTGCTTGAAGACTCATCGTTAAGAAAAATGCCTAAAAGTTTTTGGTGGGCTGTAGGGCTTGTTTTATGTGTAGGATTTTTGGTTGAGTTTTTTGTTGTTGATTCCAGAAAATCGAATTTATCTGAAGCAACAATGAAATTTTTGTCGTTTTGGCATATTGGATTTTTTGGACTGACGTTTTTCGCACTGGCATGGATGATTAGTTCCTTTAAAAAGGCGGTCATCACAGGCATTGCTGCTATGTCGATGAGCTTCATCATTTTCTATCTTTTTGCGGCTTCTTTCGAAAACAAAAGTATTTTGCGGTTTTTGGTAAGTTTTGTTGAAGTAGCAGCTCTTTTATTCCTAATAAGTTATGATCGCTTTAACGCAATTAAAAAGACGCTGCTGTTTTCCGTTTTAGGGGCGTTTCTTTACAAGGGACTGTCCTCTT
>DIUF01000030.1:0-11817 GCA_002422285.1 Flavobacteriales bacterium UBA6165
GGTATTATAAATTCATCCCAATGATATGACCGTTTTGGACCAGTAAAATGATCGGTGCTGAAAGGCGTTGTTTTCAATCCCGCTTTGTTGAAACAAGCCCAAGCCCGTTTCATGTGTGTTGCACTGGTTATCAAAAGCACATTGTCTTGCATCAGCCCTTTATTTTTGAGCACTTTAATGCTTTCAACAGCATTTTCGTGGGTGTTTTTTGAAATCGAATCAATGAAAATGTGCTCTTTTGGTATGCCCCAAATCAGCAATTCGTTTCGGAGCTGTCGGGCTTCATCAAGACCTCTATCACTTACAAATCCATGCGCTCCAGAAATCAATATGTACTTAATTTTGCCCCGATGATAGAGACTCAATGCTTGCCAAATTCTATCTCCTCCGCGGCGAACACTTAGCACATCCAAATCGTTGTTGTATTCAAACATGCCACCCAACACAATGGCTGTTTCATGATAACTCAGATTTTCAATTCTTGTTCCTGGCACCTCCCAAAGGCGAACAAATTCTTTAAAAATAAAGGTGTTTGAGAATATGAAGCTGACAGATATTGCGCCGATTAATAGTCTCTTGCGGTATTTCGTTTTTCGCTTCCAAACGAATAAAATCCAAAGTGTCAATATCCAAAAAATAGGGGTGACAAATAGGTACAGAATTTTGGAAAGTAGAAAAAACATGTGACGGTGCTTTAATTGAGGGACTAAAGTAGCTATTTTTGTATCAAAATCGAAAATATGGAAGAGGATAGCATAGCAGTTGAGGTACAAGACACAACGCAGTCTCAAATTAGCACACAAATTCAAGCTATAACTGATGTTGTTCAAGACCCAATGCAGCTTTTGACCGTTGATCTTTGGAAATCGGCTATGGACTACCTTTTAAAGTTTGGTGTGAGTTTATTGGTTGCTGCAACAATAATAATCGTCGGTTTTTGGTTAGCTAAGCGTTTGAAAAGGACCTTGCGTACGGTATTAGAAAAGCGTGATATAGACCCTTCTGTGCGCACTTTTATTCTCGATTTTGTAAGCTGGGTATTTCGAATATTAGTCATTATTACGGCGCTTGCTAAGCTAGGCATTGAGATGACTTCTTTCTTGGCCTTGTTGGGGGCTGCAGGATTTGCTATTGGCATGGCTTTTTCAGGCGCTTTGGGTAATTTTGCTGGTGGCATTTTGCTTTTGGTTTTACGTCCATATAGAGTTGGAGATGTGGTAATTGCCAAAGGTGAATTAGGTAAGGTTACGGATATTCAGTTGTTTAATACGGTGTTGCTCACATTCGATAACAAAACAATCATCATCCCAAATGGCGAAGTCATCAAAGACAGTATCACCAATTTTACTAAACAAGACATTCGCCGTGTTGACTTCGATTTTGGCTTGAGTTATGGGCATGATTTTGAGGCAGCTAAAGAAGTGATATTTGACCTGTGCAGTAAAAATGAGATGATATTGAAAGAGCCAGAACCTTTTGTTGGCGTGAAGAGTTTGGGGGATTCAGCAGTAGATATTACTTGTCGGGTTTGGACATCAACTGAGCATTATTGGACGGTTTATTATTATTTATCCGAAACCATTTACAAAGAAATGCCAGAACGTGGATTCCCTTTCCCATTCCCGCAAATGGATGTGCATTTGAAGAAGGAGAATTAAAAAGAATTTTGGCTTTTTATTCTTTAACCCACTCATGCGAGCTCTCAATCACACAAATTTGACTGAGGTAGCGGGAATACCAAAGAGCCACGTCTTTTTTGGCAGCAAGGTGTTTTAGATTGTTTCTCCAAGCATCAACAGCTTCTCGGTTTTCCCAATAAGATATGAAAATGGATTTGTTTTCATTGGCTAAGGATTCATAACCCAAATAGCCAGGTTGGGTTGCTGCGAGTGCCATCAATTCATTATCACGCTTCAGATATTCCTCGTCTTTGTTGTACTTGGTTGAAGCAAAAATTACGGCGTATTTCCCTTGCATAAAAGTAGACTATCGGATATCGAAGATGAAAGGTAAACGCATCTGCACACCTTGTATTTGGTCAGCAGATTTAACGAGTTCAAACATGCGCATCACCTCAGCACTCAATTTACGATCCTTCATTTTGGCTTGCATTTCTTCATCACCGATTGCCATCAAAATCTCGTTGAATTTGTTGCGTTCTTGTTTTGGATAATAATCGTAAATCGGTTTTTCAATTTCCGCTAGTTTTGCCGCATAAGCCATGGCATCTCGTATGCCACCGATTTCATCAACTAAGCCAATGGCCAAGGCGTCCTCACCAATCCATACACGTCCTTTCGCAAGGCTTTTTACCTTTTCCAGATCGAGCTTTCTCCCTTTGGCCACAATATTCAAGAAATCTTTATAAATCTCATTTACTTCATCCTGAATAATACTGATTTCGGTAGCGTTCATTCTTCTTGTCAAACTCATCACGCCATGTTCATTAGTGCTCACATAATCGAAAGTGATGCCGAGCTTATTCTCAAACATTTTTCCAGCATAAGGCAATACGCCAAAAACTCCGATTGAACCAGTAATTGTTGAGCGTTGAGCAAAAATCCTATGCGCTGGAGCCGCAATGTAGTAGCCCCCAGATGCCGCTACATCACCCATGCTCACAACCAATTTTTTTGTTTCAGCCAACAAGGTCAATTCACGCCAAATCTCGTCGCTTGCCAAGGCACTTCCTCCTGGCGAATTTATGCGAAATACAACAGCTTTGATTTCATCATTTTCTCTGATATCGCGGATTTCTTTTACCAATTTACTAGAAGCAATGCCATCACCATCCACAGAAATATCACCTGCCGCAATTAGTATTGCAATATTTGGGTCTTTCACTTCATCAAGTACTTTTTTGTTGTCGGCACTTTTGCTCGCGTACTTGTAAAAATTAACCATTTCAAGTTCTTCATCGCTCTCAATTCCAGTTCTTTCTTTGAGCAAAGCAAGTACTTCGTCGTAGTACTTTGTGCCATCAATTAGTTTATAATCAACCGCGTGGACACCTCTTCTTACTAATGCGTTTTGAGCCAGACTGTCTAAATAATTTGGGTTCAAATTTCTAGACTTTCCAAGTACGTCTTTATATTCAACCCATAAGGCGTCAAGAAGTCGTTGCATTTGCATGCGAGAACTATCGCTCATTTTGTCTAAAAAGAAGGGTTCAACCGCGCTTTTAAAATCGTTGCCTTCTCCGCGAATCACTTGCATCTCGATGTCCAATTTGTCGAGCATATTTTTAAAGAACATCAATTCTGCTCCGAGACCTAAAAACTCTACCATTGTAGAAGGGAAGATGTAGCTTTCATCAGCTACAGAGCTGAGCAAAAGCCCTTTTTGAGAAAGCATTTCACCAGAATTGTAAGCCACGATAAATTTCCCAGATTCTTTGAAGCGCTCTAAGCCATTTCTAAACTCGTGCAAAGTAGAATACCCCATGGGTGCGCTATTAATCTCCAAGAAAATACCACTCACCTTGTCGTCTTTAGCTGCCTCGTCAAGTGCAATTAGTATATCATGAATCCCCAAGCTTTTGTCTATGGAAAAACTATTGGGATTGAATTCTGCACCAGTAGTTTCCATTACTGGCTCATCCAATGTGATGTGCAAAACGGATTTGTCTTTAACCGCAAATGGCTTTTGTTTGAAACTTGAGCCGATTATGGCGAAAAAAAGAATCCAAAAAATGACTGTTGCAGCCACAAGTGCCAACAATGAAGCAAAAAATATTTTCCAAAAAGAAATTTGACGTGTTGAGCTCATGAACTTGATTTTGAATGTTTAAGTAGACAAAGGTTGCTTGATTTTTTCGAGTTTTTTTTTGTTTTACACGAATGGAATCTAGTTCTGATAAGCGGAATTGGAAATGAAAATCACATTCTTAGGCTCAATTTGAATGCGAAATTGCGCAACTCATTGGGCGAGGCATAGGGTCCGATGCGGTAGAAAATGCCTAATCCATATTGAGCGATACCAAACTTAATAAGATTGTCGAAAACGATTCCAGTTTCATAAAATCCACGCTCCATAGTGCTAAACTCTATTTGCTGATGTCGATCTGCATTTTTGAGTGTACCCCATCCCAAGTTTAGGCGCAAAGAAACGATGGGTTCGAACTTATCTTTCTTGATACGCCAAGGATTAAATTCAAAACGGATAAATGTTGAAGCCAATTGGTCACTTAGGAATTCATTGGGAGCCACTGTTTCGAAAATATTGAGCGCGGTTACGCCAAATTTGCGATTAAAGATGCCAGGAGTGTATATCAGCATAGGCAATGGAATGTCTCCCAGGGTTTGTTGATATTCTCCGCGTATAAAAAGTCGACCTAAGCGCATCCACCTGAATTGCTGCGATACTCTGAATAGCATACGGTCGTATGAATAATCTCCAATTCCGATATTATCCCATCCTTTGGCATACTGTAGGTTGACAATGGGAAAACGAGGTTCGCCTAAATAAATTCTGGCACCTCCTACTTGAATGTATCTATCATTGATACGCCAAAGCAATTCCGCACTTGTTTCAAAAACACCAAAGTAATTTCCTGATGCTGCCTGCTCAAAATGATTGAAAAAATAGTCGTAGCCCGTTTGTACGTTTTTATGTGTTGCTGAAAGGTTAATATGCATAGAACGGTATAAATACGCACCTAAATCGAACTGGAACGCCTCCTCATAATCCATTTTTCGGACATAGGCATTTCGTATTAATTCGCCTTGGTCTATTCTGCCTGTGGGGTCGTTGAAACTGTGAATTCCAGTGGCATTTACGTCAAAATTATAGGATATTTTGGCTTGTAATTCAGGAAGTGGAAGGATAATCCATCTGATGTGCCCACCATATTTCCAGCGTTTATCTCGAAATCCATAGCCAGTGTATGCACCAAAGCGCAAGGGTTTTAACAAGCGTTCGTTGGTTTCAAGGCCAAGTCCCAATCGGAATCCTTCAAAATCATTGAAGTTCAGAATGCGATTCAATTCGATGTCTAGAAATTTGAATTTCAATCTCCCGGTTAGTAAACTCTGTGATAATTCTACAAGTCGATCTAGATTTGTAAATTCTGAAACCGAATCCAAAAAGACATGTGTGGCATCGATACGAGTATCATGATTGTTGCCTCTTACTTGATTCCACAGAGAATCGCTCAGAGATGATGCATCATTTGACATGCGCACTGTAGCTCCACCAGTTTTAAAGTTTTCAGATTTTTCGCCAAAATTATAATGGCTGTAGTAACTTGTGTTGTAAATATTAATTGGAATGCCTTTTCTGGCTTCACCAATGGGGTAAATGGTCCTGACCTCTGCAGGAACCCAATAATTTTCAACCTTGTCGTATGTAATGATTATCGTAGCAAAATTATTCGGAAGAGGGGCAGCATTGGTGCTTGCAGTAGAAGTTCCATCAGCTGCTTCCTCCAAATTGATGTTGAAAGGATTTGGAAAATTGAAGATGATTTTGTTTACCGACCAGTTAGAGGCATTTACGTATACAGTACCTGTAGTTCCAGAGAAGTTAGATTTCAGCTTAGGTTGAAAGTTGATGATGAAAATGGTATCGTTGTCCAAATAAGTTGTGTCTTGTAAGATGTAAAAATAACCTTTCATACCACTTTCGGAAAGTGGATTGAGATATTCTGTAGCAAAGAGAAAGATTGGATTTGTATAGGCGCTGTAGGGTTGAATTTGATTTGCAAAAAGTGAAAACATGGGATTGTTGAGTCCAGAAGTTTTTGAGCCTAGAATGAGCTCTTTTCTATTGTTTTTTGGTTTGTAATGAAATCGACTGTAGGTCTCTGATGCAAAGCCTTGTCTTTGTTGAAAGTAATTCAAAAAAGACAAGGTGACGGTATCTGTATCTTCGATATGAAAATTTTCACTAACGGGTTCTATGTCAATGTTAAAAAGGGTATATGCCTCATAGCTGAATTGCAAAAACTGTTCGATATCATTTCGATCTTTATTTCGAACTACGTTTTTGATTATGGGTATTGCTGGATTCTCGCCAGGCAAAATAAGTACTTCTGAGAATTTAGTTTCTTTCGAATGTAGATAAATTACAGTTGGTTCAAAACTGACTATTTTTTTTCGTTCATAACCAACACAAGATATTATTATTGAATCGGGAACTAGGTTGAGATTAAGTTCAAATTGTCCATCTATGTTAGAAGAGGTGCCGCCAATTAAACCATTTTTAAATGCAACAATATTGGCGAAGGGAACAGGTCTTTTCGAGCCATCATCAATAATTTTTGCTTTCCATTGGAATTGCGCGCAAGTTGTTGATGTGCAAAATATTATGCTAAAAAGAAACGCAAACTTGATTTTAATGGTAATTGATTTTGGCTTCAAAATAGGTGTTGTGTTTAGGAAACAAATGTAGTTATTTCATGATATCCTTTCACTCAATTATCCATACCATTCATGTATTTTGTGAACCCAAATTAAACTTTTATGTTATATATTTGCCACCAAACCTGTTGAAATTAATAAAAACTACCATGAACAAAATCTTATCTTTCTTTTTTGCAGTATTGGCTTTTTCAGTATTTGGGCAAAAACATGTGCATTTTCATGATGCCAATGGTAATATACCTTGCTATACAGACCACCATGTCGAAGAATTGCGTAGTGACCCAAATATGCGTGCCATTATTGATGCTGATAAAGCACAGTTGGAGGCCTTTACGCAATATTTTATTGAAAATATTTACGACCCAAACTCGCGTGATGCAGTGTATGTGATTCCTATTGTTTTTCACGTTTTGCATACCGGTGGACAAGAAAACATCAGCGACGAGCAAATTTATGACGCTGTTGCCAGAATCAATGAGGATTTCAACAAGCAGAATAATAATTGGATGAATGTGAATCCAGCCTTTTTGGATATAGTAGCTGATGTTCAAATTGAGTTCCGTTTAGCCAAAAAGAAAAACAATGGTGAGTGCTTCAAAGGTATTACAAGAACCTTTACAACCGCAGCATGGGGAAGTGGTTCCGAGCAGGCTTCTGCGGTTCAGGCTGCCCACGGCAATTTCCCGAGTAACAGATACATGAATATTTTTGTAGTTCCTTATGCGAATGGTGCAGCGGGATATACAAATTACCCAAACAATTGGGGGGGCACGTCCCTGTCCAACGGTATTTATATTTTACATAACTATGTTGGCCGCATTGGTACTAGTTCGAATTATGCATCAACTGCACTTTCTCACGAAATTGGTCATTGGTTGAATTTACCGCACCTTTGGGGTAATTCGAATACTCCTAATCAAGCATCAAATTGTAATACGGATGATGGCGTAGCTGATACCCCGAACACCATTGGTTGGACAACTTGCAACGTCAATGGTGAATCTTGTGGTTCTCTCGATAATGTTGAAAATTTCATGGAGTATTCTTACTGCTCGAAGATGTTTACAGAAGGACAAAAGTCCAGGATGTATGCGGCTTTAAATTCATCAACAGGAGGTCGAAATAATTTGCATACTACGGCCAACTTAAATTTTACTGGCGTTTTTGATGATTTGGTATTCTGTAGGGCTGATTTTCGTGCCAGTTTTCAGGAGGTTTGCCCAGGCACTTCTATTCAATTCATAGATGAGACTGTTCATACGGCTAGTCAGTGGACTTGGAGCTTCCCAGGTGGAACACCCGCAACATCAACAGAGCAAAATCCCGTTGTTACTTACTCGACTCCTGGACAATATGCTGTTACTTTGACATCTGGTGATGGCACAAATTCCAACACCAAGACCATAAACAATTATATAACAGTTGTCACGCAAAACACCAGCTATCCTTTCGTAGAAAGTTTTGAGGATTACGTAAATTTGAGCAATACGAACATTTGGTCTGAAGTGAATTATGGCAGCAATAATCCTTGGCAAATTTATACCGGTACTGGATTTACGGGTAATAGATGTATGCGTATTGTGAATTTGAATCAACCTGCTGATAGCTTTGATGATTTGATTTCTCAGAGTTTCAATTTGTCTTCATTTTCAGATGCAGATGTAATTACGATGTCTTTCCGAACATCTTTCAAGAGAAGAACTACATCCGATAGTGATAGACTCCGTGTATTGGCCTCTACAGATTGTGGCACGACTTGGTCAACGCGAAGAACTTTGAGTGCAGGTAATTTATCGGTTGGTGATGTTCAATCCACTTCTTGGGTTCCTTCAAATCAAGGGGATTGGAAAACATGGCATGTTACAAACATCACTAGCAATTTCTTTGTTGAAAGTGTGCGCTTCAAATTTGAGTTTAGAGCTGGTGGTGGAAACAACATTTATTTAGATGATATTAATTTGTATTCAGGCACGAATGATCCACTTTCTATTGAAAGCATTCAGGCTCTCCAAGTCACTGATGTTGTGTTATATCCAAACCCTACTGATGGTGAAATGGCGCTTGAATTGTCTTTGGCAAATGAGGCGGAATTACAGGTTCGAATCGTTGATTTGTCTGGCAAAGAAATTCAAGTTCACAGAATTCAAGGACAAACTGGCGTAAACGTAGTATTGTTTGACACAAGCAATTTGAGTCAAGGCATGTATATGGTTGAAATCATAGGCGCGGGAGGCGTTGTAGTTAGACCGTTTGTTAAACGATAAGAGTTTTTTATATATCAAAGAAATCTGCTAGGAAACTGGCAGATTTTTTTTTGACCATAATCTTCAACAAAGCTGTATTTTTGCGCCCGCAATGGATTTTAAAGAAACTTGGATAATATTGGTTTCAACTCCGCTTTATGCGGTGTTGATAGGTGCTGAGATTTTGGCTTCCGCTTATTTTAAAAATCAAAAGTATAGTTTTAGGGGTTCAATTGAGAACTTTTATTTGATGCTGCTCAATATGGGAATCGATATTTTGATGCGCGCTTTTACACTTTTCATTCTCGGTTATTTTTTCACGATGAAATTTGTGCAAATTGAATATGTTTTTCTCTATTGGTTCATACTTTTGATTCTAGAAGATTTCATGTTCTATTGGCTGCATTATTTGGATCATTATGTGCGCTTGTTTTGGGCAGTACACGTAACGCATCATTCATCCGAAGAATTTAATCTAACCGTCGGTTTTCGATCGTCGGTTTTTCAGCCGCTTTACCGTTTCATGTTTTTTATTCCTATAGCATGGTTGGGTTTCGATCCGTTAGATATTATGTTGATGTATTCCATCACCCAGATTTATGGCATTTTGATTCATACACAGTATCTGGGTAAACTGGGGGTTTTGGAATACATTTTTGCCACACCTAGCAATCATAGGGTGCATCATGGGAGTAATGTGGCGTATTTGGATAAGAACATGGGGATGGTTTTTATTTTTTGGGACAGATTGTTTGGTACCTATCAAGCCGAGGAAGAAGAAGTGGTTTATGGTCTTACAACAAACATCCCTGACCACAAGCCCACCACGGTTGTGTTTCACGAGTGGAAAGCCATTTGGGAGGATGTGAAAAGCGCTCCAAATTTAAGCGCCAAACTTGGATATATATTTGGTCCGCCGGGTTGGAGTCATGATGGCAGTCGAAAAACTTCTGAACAACTAAGGGCAGAGATGAAATAAAAAAAGAGCCTCAAATGAGACTCTTTTAAATACTAGTGAATAGAATTTATTTTCCAATTTCGTCAATTTCGCTATTTGGATTTTTCGGGTCTGGACCATATTTGTTTTCACCAGCGTCACCGTTTGTTGCCGCCAAAACTAAGTTGTAGATTGGAATCAAAATAAACCAACCACTTTTCCCAACGTCATGCATTCTTCTCACGGCTACTGCCAAGCTAGGAATTAAAATAGCCAATGTGTAAATTAAATTAATCGGACCATTTCCATCGATAGACGCTAATCCCAGAACATTGTCTAACACAGAAGTAACGATGTTAAAAATAATGTTGAACAATACAAACATCCAGTATTCTGTTCGTCTTGCTCTGCCTTTAAAATCAGCGTACTGCTTTAATACTTTAATGTACCAATTCATAATATGTAAGTGTTTTAAGATTTCCTACTCTATAAGCTTTTCGGATTCCGCTTTTCTTTTTTGTGGAGCAATTTTACATCTTTTATTTATGAATCACCAAAAAATGTTGGAAACTTTTTTGTTTCGTTGATAAGCCGCCCACGCGAATAATTGTAATTTCGTGTATGGAAATCAAGGAATTACAAGCCAAAACAGATGCGTGGATCAAGGAATTTGGTGTGCGCTATTTCAACGAACTCACCAACATGGCCATTTTGATGGAAGAAGTAGGGGAGATGGCTCGTATTATGGCACGTAGATATGGCGAGCAAAGCGAAAAGGAGTCAGATAAAGGCAAAGATTTGGGCGATGAAATGGCCGATGTGATTTTTGTGCTTACCTGTATTGCCAATCAGACGGGCATTGATTTGGAAGAGGCGATACGCAAAAATTTCGAGAAGAAAACCAAAAGAGATGCTACGCGGCATTTGGATAATGAGAAGCTGGGAGGAAGCTTTTAGCTTTTCGCGGTTGGTTCGCATCGCTATGGCTTTTGGTTCGCAGCGCTTTTGCCAATCGCCAACAGCCAACAGCCAACAGCCAGCCCCATTATCAAAACTGAAAATAAATAAATGGCTGCAATCCAGATGAGATGAATTGAATAATGACAAAAACAATCACAATACTCATTGCAATTTTAACGGTGTCGCTGCTATCGATAAAGAAATTTTTGAATTTATCTTTTGTCGTTTGAGGTAGCCAATGAAGCACTAGGCCAACAACAATCATTGACATTACCCATTTGTAGCCCACAATTACATCCCAAATCAAATGCGCATTGAAATTGTTGAATATTTGATTGGACATCAATTGCACGGTTTCCAAGTCTTGTGCTCTAAAGAAAATGCGCACCACGGAGATGAAGATAAAAGTGAGTGCAATGGCATAAATCCGAACCAAAATGTGCTTGCTGTTTTTAAACGGACTGATTTTGCTCCAGTATTTGTACCATACAACGCCTAGCCCGTTCAATCCCCCCCAGATTACAAAGTTCCAAGACGCGCCGTGCCAAAGACCACCCAGTAACATGGTGATCATGAGGTTGATGTCGCGGACAATAAACGTTTTCATTTTTGGGAAAATTCTGAATGAAAGCGCAATTAGGGCGGCCAATCCAACAAATAGAATCAGCAATTTGGGTTCATGACTCAAGAAAACTATCATGAGAAGAATAGCAGCCAATGTTATCCAAGTCCCATAACTAGCCGTTCGATTTCCTCCAAGTGGAATGTAGAGGTAGTCTTTGAGCCAAGTGGATAGTGAAATGTGCCAACGACCCCAAAATTCTGCTGTGCTTTGGGCTTTATAGGGCGAATTGAAGTTGGTCGGTAAATGAAATCCCATCAAGAGTGCCAAACCAATTGCAATGTCAGTGTAACCTGAGAAATCGCAATAGACTTGTAGCGAGTAGGCGAAAAGCGCCATCATGTTTTCGAATCCGGTAAACATCATCGGGTTTTCATAAATGCGATCGATAAAATTCACCGCGATGTAGTCACCAAAAATGAGTTTTTTGGTCAAACCAGCCAAAATCATAAATATCGCAGTGCCATATTCTCGCGAACTTAAAGAGAATGGTTTGTAGAGTTGCGGCACAAATTCATTGGCTCTAACAATAGGTCCGGCGACAAGTTGCGGGAAGAATGAAACGTAAAAGCCGAAATCCAAAATGTTGCGCACGGGTTCAATTCTGCGGCGATACACATCAACCGAATAACTGATGGTTTGGAAAGTGAAATATGAAATACCAACAGGAAGAAAGATTTTGTGGATGTCGTA
>DIUF01000030.1:11871-13987 GCA_002422285.1 Flavobacteriales bacterium UBA6165
AGTCCGCAAACCTTGTAATAAAAGAACAAACTGATTAAGAAGAGGTAACTGTTGCGCAGGGCAATTTTCTTATAGACCTTGACATATATCAAGTAGGCGATGGCAAAAAATACCCAAAAGGTGTAGCGCGTAAAAATCAGAACCGAATTTTCGTTGTAAACAAATCCGCTGGTAATGAAATGGATGATTTGCTCTAGTGTCATTGTCTACTTGGCTTGTGTTTTTAAATAATCTTCAAATGCTTCAATAAAGGCATTGTACAATAAATCGCCCAACAAATTATAACCTTCTCCACTGAAGTGAATTCTGTCTTTTGCCATTAAATTAGCATCTCGCCAAGTTGTTGAACTTTTCAAACCTCCCATGATGGAGAATAAATCCCAAACAGCGCCGTCGTATTTTTTAGCCAGGTCAAACATTACTTTCTGAACAGCAGTAGCATTGGTATTCAGCTTTTTATTGTAGCCATAAGAGTCGTTGTTGGTGATAAACACAAAGCACACTTCTGGGTTCACGGCACGCATTTGGAGCATCAATTTTTCATAGTTGGCGAAGTAATTCTTTTCAGAAAAATTGGGGTCATGTGCGTCGTTGATACCAATTCCGAAAAATACAAGGTCAGGTGGAATGAGGCTTAAATGTTTTGAGAATAATTCGCATTTCAAATAAGACCAAGTGCTGGCACCATTAACGCCTACAGATGAATAAATAAACCCAGGCCGGTTTGATTCGAGTAACACACCATACAATTCAAATCTTGTTTGAAGAGAATCTGTTTGTTCAAATCCAAGTGAAATCTCGTTTTGAAAAGTCTCAAATTCAATTAAGGTGAATCCATCTGCTGTGGTTATGCTTGCTGAGTCTTTACCCAACCATTTGATGCTAAAGGAGAGCGAATCTGTGTTGTGTAGCACTTTTACGCGAATAAAATCATGTTTTGTTTCTCTTGGCGTTTCAAAAGTAATGTTGAGTTTGGCGCTGGAATCCGAGGTTGAAACAGAAATGCCACTCAAACCCAGCGGATTGGCTAATGTTCTATCTACGTTTCGAACGGCAGACCATTGACCGCTGCTTGAAACTTTATAGTTCCGCGGATTATTCGTTTTTGCTGTAGAATAAGGAAATAATAAGCCTCTCGCACTCATTAGATTAGGAAGGAAATTCGACAAATGATTGCGCATTCTGTTGGAGTAAATATCAGCTTGTATATGAGAACCGCCCATGTGCAAAATTTGGATTTGTCCCTCTCCATAAACAGCCAAATGCTTCATCTTTTCAAAGAAATGATTGAAACATTTTTTGCTTCCTGGGAAATGCAATGTGTTGTGTTCGAGATGAATGTATGGTGCTTCTTCAATTTTTGCGCGCGATGCTTGTGCCCAAAATTGTAAATGAGCCAAGAAGCTTATCAAAACTGTGAATATGACTTTTGTATTTCTCATGAGTCACGCCCCGTTTTGATTAGGAAAAGTTCATATTCTAGCATCAAATATTTAAATAGAATTTCTGACATTTTCTCAGCTCCTCTTCTGTTGAAATGGATGTAGTCAGAAACGGCTAAACCTTCTTTCACCCATTGAATCATGCTGTTTTTTCCGCCCATAGCATCATACATACTAAAAAATGCAACGTTGTTTTCAATACACACATTTTTCAATTCTTTGATCATGGTTTCCATCATCGGATAGGTTTGTAATTGACCATTTACAGTTTTGCACATATCTGCTGGTCCGATGAACAAAATTGAAACATTTGGACAATATCTTCTGATAAAGTTGATGCTGTTTGTGAGTTGTTTGCCATATGATTTGGCCACTTTTTCACTTGAAATAACAGGCATCGCATTTCCACCATATTGCAAGATGATGAGCTTGGGATTTAGGTCGGCAAACATCGATTTGGCCAATGTTTGTTGAAATTTGACGAAAACAGAACCATCGGAGCCACGCATCGCTATATTGTCAAGTACCACGCCAGAGGAGGATTCTAATGAAATTCCATAAACCTCTGGACTTGCCCCACCAGAAAATGTCACAGAAACACTTGATGGTGATCCGTTAAAAGAGAAATTGAAATCCTTGTAGTTCAATCCAGCAGTGATATTTTCTTGGTATTG
>DIUF01000109.1:0-18213 GCA_002422285.1 Flavobacteriales bacterium UBA6165
CCTGCATGTTGATGAACGACTGATTCATACCAATTTCAAAACTGTTCTGAAAGGGGTCTTTGGTGATGATGTTTACCGTTCCTGCGATGGCATTTCCACCGTATAGTACAGAACCGCCACCGCGCACAACTTCAATGCGATCGACCATGTTGGCGGGTAACATTTCCAAACCATAAACGCCAGCCAAAGCCGAAAACACCGGACGGCTGTTGATGAGAATTTGCGAATAAGCGCCATCTAAACCATTCATTCTGAGTTGCGTGAATCCACAATTCTGGCAGTTGTTTTCGAGTCGCAAACCCGGAGAAAAACTCAGGCCTTCAGCAATACTCAAAGACTGTGTGGCTTCCAAAGTTCTGTTTGAAACACTATGCACAATAACGGGAGCATCATAGCGCGCAACTTCATTTCGAGTAGCAGAAACTACCACATCATTCAAGCGCAATGCATCTTCTTGAAGTTCAAAATTGAGCGAAATGGTTTCCTTGTTTTGGGTATCTATCGTTTGATAAAGAGTCATATATCCCACAAAACTCACACGAATTTCATGGTTACCTTGTGGAATATCATTGATTTGAAATGCCCCGTTGGCATCTGTACGAACCCCTTTTTGAAGCGTGGTGAGGTAAATATTCGCGCCAACAATTTTTTCACCATTCGCAGAAACATAACCAGAAATCGTAGTGTTTTGAGCGAAACTGCTGATTGACAAAATCAGCATCAGAATGGTGAAGAGCTTTTTTTCGTTCGACATTTGGATAAATTCTGTACGAGTTTTGTTTGCAAAAGTAAATAGTTAGACTAGACTAACAATTATTTTTGGTTATTTTAACAAAAGTTTTTTCTGAAACCCGAATTATGCATTAGAATTTCGTGATGAGGGTTGAAACGACAATAAAATAAGCACTTTTGCGAAAGAGGCATAGTAAATACTATGGTGATTGAGCAAAAGTGAAAGAAGTGCCTTATTTTGCAGTCGTTTCAAGCAGTAATAGATTTTCTAATGCGTAATTCGGGTTATTCTGTAATTTTGTTGCATGAATTCGCTCAACGAGGAGAACTATTTAAAGGCACTTTTGAACTTGTCTCTGGCAGATGGTGAGGTAAACGTTAAAGATTTATCGAAGCATTTGAATATCAAAATGCCCTCTGTGACTAGCATGATGAAGAAAATGGCTGAAAAAGGCTGGGTTCATTATGAGAGCTACAAGCCGCTTCGTTTGACTGAACAAGGTAAAAAAGAGGCAGCATTGATTATTCGCAAGCACCGACTCACAGAAATGTTTTTGGTTGAAAAAATGGGCTTTCGTTGGGATGAGGTCCACGATATTGCTGAACAAATTGAGCACGTGAAAGCCCCGGAATTTTTCGCCAAAATGGACGAGTTGTTGGAATTTCCAAAGTTTGATCCACATGGTTCGCCGATTCCAGATAAAAATGGGACTTTGGTTTGGGCCACATGGGTGAAATTGAGTGAATGTGAACCAGGCGATGAGGTGAAAATTGTTGCAGTCACCAAATCATCAGAGGAATTTCTCAAATTTTTGAACAGCCGCGAAATTGCGCTTGGACTTGAAATGACGATAATTTCTATTGAGCCGTTTGACAAATCGATGGTCGTGCGTTACAAGAATCACGAAGCTGAAACTTTGAGCGCGACAGTTTGTGAACGGTTGTTGGTGAGTAAGTAGGGTTTTTTGGAACGCGTATATCCGATGTTTTTTTGGAACGCAGATGCAAGCAACGCAGATGTTCGCTGATTTTTTATCCGCGAAAATCCGCTCGATCTGCGTTATCAGCGTTCTATTTTTCGTGAACTATTCCGCCTATCTCGATACAATTCCGACATTCCGCTACCTCGATACATTCTCCGCAAAGCTCCGAACACTCGGTTGGCGTCTGTCGGAATCACTTCTACCTGCTTCGGCAGACAGGCAATAGGCTAGAATCCATGTTGATCCGCGAAACCACGAAGTAGCAGCGCAGCTAATCTACCTAATCTGCGTCATCTGCGTTCTATTTTTTTATCATTGTACAACTATTTGTACAATTGTTGTACTTTTGTAAAAAACTTGATTATGTTAGTTATCACCTATAGTTCATTTAGAGCCAAATTGAAGTTGTTTCTTGACGAGGTTGTAGAAAACAGTAAACCACTTTTCATCAAACGTGCCAATGGTGAAGACGTTGTGGTGTTATCGAAATCAGACTATGAGTCCTTAAATGAAACCATTCATCTCCTAGGTAGTGCCAAAAATGCTGAACGCTTAATGCGCGGCATTGAAGAGTATAAATCGGGCAAAACCATCGAAAAAGATTTAATTGAATGAAGTTACTTTGGCTTAGCGATGCTTGGGACGATTACCTCTATTGGCAACAAACAGATAGAAAAACGCTCAAGAAAATCAATGAATTAATCAAAGATATTAAGCGTTCGCCTTTTGCAGGAATTGGAAGTCCTGAACCTTTAAAGCACCAACTTTCTGGCTGGTGGTCGCGAAGAATTAACCTCGAAGACCGTTTGGTTTATCGGGTTGATGACGAGCAGATAGTCATTTTACAGTGCAGGAAGCATTATTGAGTTTTGAGAAATTATTTCGATTTACTCAAAACATTGCAAGTATTATTTAGCCAACAGCCAACAGCCAATAGCCAATAGCTTTCTCACCCCTGCCTAAAAACCACCTTCTCCCCAACTTCCAATTTCGCTATTTCCCCAAAAACCAGCGCTCTGTTGTCATCAATATGTCCGGCGGGAAAATTCATGCAAACTGGAAAACTTCTGTACCACGTCTTTTCTTTGATGATTTCTTCCAATGTGAAACCAAGTGGGGGATTGGTATCCGAAATGTTTGTCATGCCGCCAACGATAAGTCCTGAGATTTTGTCGAAAACGCCTGCCAATTCCAAAGAATACAACATGCGGTCAATGGCGTAGAGATATTCCCCGATGTCTTCGATGAACAAAATGGAGCCTCTAAATTCGGGTTGTTTGGGGGTTCCCATCAAGGCATGAAGTACGGCCAAATTTCCGCCAACCAATTTCCCTGCTGCTGTACCTTTTTTGAAATATTCATTTTCCGCTGGATATTGATAAATCCGTGGATTTCCCGAAAGAGCATCTACCAAAGAATTCAAGGATTCTTCTGTATTTTCTTTGAAATTCAAGGGCATTGTGGCATGAATACTTGGCAAATCGCACGCTTGAATATGGTTATGAAAAAAAGTGATGTCAGAAAACCCGACCAACCACTTGGGTTCGCGAAGAAAGCCCGCCCAGTTTAATTTTTCTAAAATCCGCACTGAACCATAACCACCTCTTGCACACAAAATCGCTTTGCATTCAGGATCGTCTAAGGCTTCTTGCATATTGGCCATGCGCTCGGCATCTGTTCCTGAAAGATAATTCCAGCGACCTAAGGTATGTTTCCCAGCGAGTACCCTAAATCCATTTTTCTCCAAGAATTCTTGGGCAAATTCCACAAATTCCGCTTCAATGGCTTTTGCGGGAGCGATGATGCGGATGAGGTCGTTGGGTTGGAGAAATTGGATGATAGACATGGCAACAAATGTATAAAAAAGTATGTTCATTTAGTTTGAATAGCGTTTTACTCTATCTGTTATTGGTTCATGCTTTTCCTCCTCCCCACCAACCAAACACTAAAAGCAATGACGCCAGCGCAAACAACCTTAACCCATGTAATGTCTTGCACATAATCTTTCCCCAAAAACGAAAGTAGGAGCCACGCAAAAAATGCTGCAAAAACTGGTTGTGAATAGATATAAGTGCTGGAAACCGTTGGACTCACATATTTCAGCGCAAAAATGTTGAAGAGATAGGTCAAAAAGGTCACACCGAAAATGACAAATCCGACTTCTGCATAGATTTTAATAGGAATTGTTGACCATTCGATGAGCTGCATTTCTGACCAAACGGGCGGCCAGGATGAAATAAAAATCAAGCCAAATGTAAACACCATCGTAATCACTGTGATGGGTTTGTATTTTTGCATCAAGGGTTTGGCCATTACGAGATAGAGTGCATAGGTAGCAGAGTTGATTAACACAAAAACGTCACCACGCATGGAACTCACTCCAAATTGAGCCTCGGAGCCATAAGTTATCATAAATACGGCGGCAGCTGCACCTAGAATAACTCCGAAAATCCGTAGAAATGCCAGACGTTCTTTCAATAAAATCGCTGCTATTATGGTTGCCAAAATCGGATTGGAAGTCATGATGATGGCTGCATTAATGGGCGAAGTCAAATTCAAACCATTGAAAAAGAAAAGTTGGTTTAAGGTAACACCAAATACTGCGCACAGAGCCATGTACAGCAAATCTCGCCATGCCACACGTTCTCTGTAAAACAAATATACTGCCCAAAATAGAACCGTTGCTCCCGAAACGCGAATCCATATCAAAGCGTTGGGCAGAATAAATTCCGGCATGATGTCTTTGGCTACAACATAGTTCAATCCGTAAATTAAATTTACAGCAATCAGGGCGATATGTGCTTTGAGGAAATTTGTCATTTTTTGGCTTCTGGCGGCTGGCGGCTGGCGACTGGTTGCTAGTAGCTAGCGGCTAGTAGCCAGAAGCTTTCTAACCTCCTCATCCTTTTTCTTATCATTTCCCACAAAAATCTGCTCGTCATAAACCAAAACAGGTCTTTTCAAGAAGGTATAATCTGTTGGTAATAATTTCCCGTAGTCTTCATCAGATTTGATGGTTTCTTTCAATCCTTGCGCGACAAAATTCTGCGAACGCTTGGAAAAGAGCGCTTCGTAGGAACCAGTCAATCGGTACATTTCTGCAAGATCAGTGGCGGTGTACATGTCTTTTTTGATGTCGATCAATTCCACGTCCGCAGGAAGATTCCAGCCGGACATTAAGCGTTTGCATGTGGAGCAAGTGGATAGATAGAAGAGTTTTTTCATCTCGAATTTATATTTGAAAGTTTCGTAAAATTTGCGAAGCTTTTCTGATTTGTTTCGTAATTTCTGCGAAAGTTTAGTAAAGTTCTATTAGTCAAAAAAAATCCCTCAATTCAACAATTGAAGTGAGGGATTTAGAGTTATAAAAGCCGTCATTTATTGGTGCTGTTAACTTTGATGAAAAACTTTCAGAGACGAGGCATTTGAGACTTTTGAATCAGGAGTTTACAATTAGTAAATGACTGAGTCAAAATCGAAAATAACGAAGTATATGGAAGTTTTAATCAAAGTTATTACGGCATTTCTCTAGTAAATGCTGGAATCCCCGTCACATCCATTCCTGTAATCAACAAGTGAATGTCGTGCGTACCTTCATAAGTAATCACCGATTCCAAGTTGGCCATGTGGCGCATCATCGAATATTCGGAAGTGATACCCATAGCACCGTGAATTTGACGTGCTTCGCGGGCAATGTTCAAGGCAATTTCTACGTTGTTTCTCTTCGCCATTGAGATTTGAGCCGATGTTGCGCGACCTTCATTTCTCAACTGACCCAAACGCAAAGTCAACAATTGTGCTTTGGTGATTTCGGTAATCATCTCTGCCAATTTCTTTTGAATCAACTGGAAAGCACCAATCGGAACGTTGAATTGTGTTCTTTCTTTTGAATAGCGCAAAGCCTGATCGTAGCAATCCATAGCAGCACCCAAAGCACCCCAAGCGATTCCGTAGCGTGCTGAATCCAAACAGCTCAACGGAGCGCCAAGCCCAGTGCGCCCAGGAAGAATATTCGCTTTAGGCACTTTAACATTTTCAAAAATCAATTCGCCAGTTGCAGAAGCGCGCAATGATAATTTTCCGTGCATTTCAGGTGTAGAGAAACCTTCCATGCCGCGTTCAACCACCAATCCATGGATGCGCCCAGATTCATCTTTGGCCCAAACCACAGCGATTTGTGCAAATGGAGCATTGGAAATCCACATTTTGGCACCGTTCAAAATAACGTGGTCGCCAGCATCTTTGAAGTTGGTAATCATGCCACTTGGATTTGAACCAAAGTCGGGCTCTGTCAAACCAAAACAGCCAATCATTTCACCTGAAGCCAATTTTGGAAGATATTTCATTTTTTGCTCTTCGTTGCCGTATTTCCAAATGGGATACATCACCAGAGAACTCTGAACAGACGCTGTTGAACGCAATCCGGAATCACAACGTTCCAATTCTTGCATAATCAAACCATAAGAGATTTGATCCAAGCCTGGTCCGCCATATTCTTCTGGAATATAAGGTCCGAAAGCGCCAATTTCGCCAAGGCCCTTCAAAATGTGCATGGGGAAAGTTGCTTTTTCGTAATGTTCATCGATGATTGGCGACATTTCTTTTTTTACCCAAGCGCGGGCTGCATCACGCACCAATTTTTGTTCTTCTGTAAGCATTTCATCCATCAAATAGTAATCAGGATGTACGTATAAATCAGTCTTCATGAAATAATTTTTTGCAAAGGTAAAAATCTAATAAGAATTGTGGGGTTAAACATATAGAAATGCTGTTTTGTTTCGGTCTGAATTTTGGACATATTAAAATATACTACTTTTGTAGCATGGTCCGAGCATCCCTGACGCTTTTACAATCGAATCCTTTTCAAACTATTCCACGAATTGACCGTGTGGATTGGATGGGCTTGACATTATTAGTTTCTGGTTTAATCTTATTGATGATTTTGCAATACAGAAATCCAGGAGCGATTGGTTCAATGGTTGCTCGCTCCGTCAGAGAAACATCTAAAAAATTATATTTTGCTGCCCCTGCAATTGACTCTATTGATAAACTGCTTTTCTCCTTGATATACCTTGTTTCTGGAGGGCTATGTGTACATTTTCTTTTTGAAGAAATTTTGTTTGACACTGTGCCTTATATGGCTTATTTAGCGCCGCTTTTATTGATTCTTTTTTTATTCGTTCCAATTCGATTTCTGGGCTTTGTTGTTGGATACGACAAATCTTTATCCAAAATTATCAAACGCCAAATGCCCCTTGTTTTTTTGACCGGGATCGCTTTATTGGTATTGGGTTTAATATTATTTCTCAAAATTGATATTGGATCTTTGGGCGTTTGGGTATTTATGTCCTTACTGCTTTTATTTTTGCTTTGGATGCATGTTCGTGTTTTTCAAGACTTAATTCTTGACCAAATTTCAATATTCTACATTTTTATGTACTTTTGCACCCTCGAAATTCTGCCCATATTTGTTTTAGGGGTATGGATCTCAAGGAACTGAACCGCCAAATTGTTGAACATAAAACCTGAATAAATTGAGCGTCAAGACGATTCTGGTTTCACAACCTAAGCCTGAAGGAGATAAGTCTCCGTATTTCGATTTAGCTGAAAAATACAAGCTAAAAATTGATTTCAGACCCTTTATTCAGGTTGAAGGCCTGAACGCACAAGAATTTCGTTTGCAGCGAGTTCAATTGTCCGATTTTTCAGCTGTTATATTGACAAGTAAGACGGCTGTAGATCACTATTTTAGAATGGCTGAAGAAACACGTTTCACAGTTCCAGATACCATGAAGTATTTCTGCGTTTCGGAAGCGATTGCCTATTATTTACAGAAATATGTCCAGTACCGAAAACGTAAAATTTTCTTTGGGAAGCAGACTGTTCAGGATTTGGCTGATTTGTTTAAAAAACACAAAGGTGAAAAGTATCTATTGCCCTCATCTGATATTCTTCGTGAACAAATTCCTGTAGATTTGGAAAAGATGAAGGTGCCTTTCACGCGCGCAAATATGTATCGTACGGTTGCTGCCGACCTTTCTGATTTGGATGATGTGAAATACGACATGTTGGTGTTTTTCAGTCCTTCTGGGATTGAGTCTTTGATGAAGAATTTTCCGACATTTAAGCAAAATGAAACGAGAATTGCTGCCTTTGGTGCAACAACAGCGAAAGCTGTTATAGACAACAGTTTACGTTTGGATGTGCACGCTCCGCAACCCGAAACTCCTTCGATGACTATGGCTATTGAGAAGTATATTCTCGATTCTAAAAAGAAGAAATAAGCAAACAAATTGCGCCTAATAAGCGTTTCTCTATTATGAAAAAAACTGCTGTTGTTTTGGTGCAATTGGGCACGCCCGATAGTCCAAAAGTATCCGATGTTCGTCGATATTTGAGTGAATTTTTGAATGACCCGCGTGTCATCGACATACCGTGGTTATTGAGAAAAATTCTTGTCAATCTAATAATCGTTCCTTTTCGTGCTCCAAAATCGGCAAAAATATATAAGGAATTGTGGGATATGAGCAATGGTATCTCTCCGTTGATGACCCATACACAGAACTTGCAAAAAAAATTGGAGCAGCGTTTTTCTAATGATAATGTTGATTTTTTTATGGGTATGCGTTACCAAAATCCATCACTTCAATCTGTTTTGGATGAAATCAAATTGAAAAATTTTGACCAAATCATATTTTTACCGCTTTTCCCGCAATATGCGAGTGCTTCAACTGGTTCAGCGATGGAGAAATGCATGGATATCGTGAAAAGTTGGTGGGTGATTCCAGAAATTAAAGTTATTAGCCAGTTTTATGACAACGAAGGTTACATTGAAACTCAAGCGCTTTTGGCCAAAGAATTGGGTATAGAGAACTACGACCATATTTTGTTCTCTTATCACGGACTTCCTGAGCGCCAGGTAGATAAGGTGTATCATGAGCCTACGGATTTGTGTGGAAATGAACCTTGCGAAACGGAGATCAACGAGAGGAATAAGTTTTGCTACAAAGCCACAAGCTATGCTACTACGCGACTTATTGCGGAAAAACTGGGCTTAAATGAATCTCAATACACGGTTTGCTTCCAGTCGCGTTTAGATAAAAAATGGCTGCGTCCTTTCTCTGATGAAGTCGTTGAAGAACGCGCCAAAATGGGAGATAAGAAATTGTTGGTTTTCAGTCCAGCATTTGTAGCCGATTGTTTAGAAACGCTGATTGAAATTGGTGGAGAATACCAAGAAATCTTCGAGGAACACGGTGGCGAAAAAGTCCAATTGGTGCCTTCCTGCAACGACCATGAGCTATTTGTGGCTGGCATGGAGCAAGAGATTCGTTCAAGACTTTAAGCCAATCCAACTCTTTTACACGTGTTTTTTGTCTTTTCCCTTGGGAATCTTATCTTTGCGCAAAATTTTTTAAGAACATCATGGCAACTACAGCAGACATCAGAAACGGCTTGTGTATCAGACACAATGATAAATTGTTTCAAATTATAGAATTTCAACACGTGAAGCCGGGGAAAGGTCCTGCTTTTGTGCGCACCAAAATGCGTCAGATAGAATCTGGTAAAGTTTTAGACAACACTTTTTCAGCGGGTCACAAAATTGATGTGGTGCGTATTGAAAGACGTGAGTATCAGTATTTGTATCAAGAGGGTGATAAATTCATTTTCATGAACAACGAAAACTATGAGCAAGTTGAAATTCCTGCGAAAATGGTTGAGAAGCCTTTGTTTTTGAAAGAAGGTATGATTTGCGAAATCACTTTCCATGCCGAAGAAGAAATGCCATTGGTAGTTGATTTACCAAATACTATCGAAGCAGAAGTGACTTACACGGAACCTGGTATCAAAGGAGACACAGCTACCAATACAATGAAGCCAGCAACAATTGATACAGGTGCTGAAATTCGTGTTCCTTTGTTCATCGGGACTGGTGAGAAGATTAAAGTTGATACGCGCACAGGTGTTTATGTAGAGCGTGTGAAATAAGGACAGCCTATTTAAAAAACTAAAAGGTTCGCAGCGTCTGTTGCGAACCTTTTTTGTTTAATAGCGATTATTTTCAATGGAAGAACGACGCGATATTTCGTATTCGACATGTAGCCAACAGCCAACAGCCAATAGCCTTCCTAAAACCTAAACGTCACCCCGCCCAATGCTTGGAAACGGTAAACTGGCGAATTCATCCAACGCAAGTATTGTTGCGCTGCCAAGTTGTTGAATTGAATAAACGCTGAAATTCTTGGGTTGTAGCGGTATTCGAAAGACAAGTTCACATCAGCCAATAAGCCCATTTCACTGTGGTAAACCAAATTGTCAAACCCGATATTATCACCAGGACCAAACTCTTGCATACGACGACCGCCTAACAAGCTAAAATCAAGTTTGGTAATGAATTTATCGAAAAGGTTGTAGTGGCCACGGAATTGGACTACATAATTCGGCAAATTCCAAGCATAAGGGAATATGTCTGTTTGATAACTGAATAATTGTCCTACTGCATCGAACTTGAATTTTTCGCTAATTTGGAAGGTCAATACCAGTTCTATACGAGAAATATTCATGTCGTCAAAGACTGTTTTGAATTGGTTCAAACGAGGCAGTGTAGTGTCGATAACGAATAGCATTTTATCAACAAATCTGCCATAAGAGAAATTGGCATCAAAGGACACATGCTCTGTAATCGATCCGCGCAGACCACCTTGGAAGTTGAGTGCGTTTCTCTCGTTGCGTAGTTGTAAATCTGAACGCACAAAATGATTGAATTGACTCGTGTGGCGGAAAGTGCTCTGCTGCACACCAAAACCGTTCAAGGACACATAAGGCAGTAAGTGATTGTTGAACAAGGAGTATTGCAAAAGCGCCTGAGGGGATAACAGTGGCAAAGTTTCATCAATGGAATGGAAAACCAAATCAAAACCTACACGCGCTAGAAGCTTATTGTCTGCACTGATGTGCGTAATATGTGGTTTAAAATTGATAACCACATTTCCCATTTCAAAGCCTTGAACACCAGGACTCAATGTTGTTCCGTTTTCGCCAAATTTATAATTGTTGTAACGGATATTGAAATCCAAACCATAGCGCTCTAGTCCAAGTTTGTAGCGGAAAGAAGAATAAATCCCTACAAAATTTTCGCGCGCTCGCCAGATGTTGTCCAATTCTGGTCGAGGTTTGTCGCGGTAGTTGTTGTATTCCAATCCAATTCTCCAACCCAAATGCGCACTATCTCTTTGGTGACTGGCAAATTCTGCGTACACACCGTAGTTCTGAAAACGTTGTCTGATACTGTCTTGGGTGATTAAGGTGTCGCGCGTTCCAAACAAATTTAAACCGTGATTCATGTAGTTGAATCGTGCTGTTGTGGTGAAAGTTTTCTGGATGATTTTTCCATACAAATCAACGTTTGTTCTGTCGAATCTGGGTGGAGCAAAATCTTGAATTTTACCGGCCCACGCACTATGATGTTTGGCTTCAACACCCCAATGGTATTTCTTAGAACGCGTTTCATTAAAATACACCTCACCAAGTGGCATTAGATAATTTCCTATTCCCAAAACAGCATAGCCCGGATATAATTTACCTCCTGGTGTTGTTACTTTAATGTTTGCTGCCTGAATGGGCATAGTTTCAATTTCCACATCCTTTTTGATAGGAAGTAACTCAGCATCCGCCTCTGGTTTTGCAAAAACAGTATCAATCATGCTCGGCTTGAGTGCAATTCTATGAGCTGGGTCTAGGGCCCGATTGGCCTCATATGTAAAAGTATATTCCACGCCTTGTTGGGCGTTTGTCTGAAAAACAACTGTAAGTATTGCTAGTGCAGATATATTTTTTATTCTTGTTCTCATGATTTTAATCATTAATCTCAATGATACGATTGTTATCTTGAATGTTTTTTGGAGCGCTTTTCAACGCCTCTAATTCCTGTCTGATTTCATCAGCTTCAGCCAAAATGCCATCGTTTTGATTCATGTAATTGTTGGTTACCGAATTCAAAGCACTTTCTGCTTGGAACAAATCTCCAGTTTTCATGAAATTGCGCGCCTGCAACAAAATTGCTTTGGCTGTCCAATAATCGTATGCTGGACGCATTTTGAGCATTTCACGAATTTCTTGTTCTGATTTTTTGAAATCGTTTTGCAAGAAGTAAATTTCCGCAATAGTGAAGCGCGATTGCACTGCCATTTGGTTTTTGCCGTTTTTCGCAACAAAATCTAAATCTGGAATAGCGTCGTTGTATTTGCCTGTTCTTCTAAATGAAATACCTCTACAGAAACGCGCTTCCAATTTTTCAGCACTTTGAGAAAGTGTGTTGTTGAAAACCAAATTGGCAGCATTTAGAGATCCATTCCAGTTTTCGAGAAGGAAATAACAACGCATCAAGCCCAATTGTGCACCATATATTCTCGATGGATTTGAACCGATTGTGAGAAGTCGTTCGTAATGAACTATGGCATCCGCATATTTCTGTGTTTCATACTCAAAATTGGCTGCGCGCAACAACGAAACTTCGTGATACATCGTATTGTTTCCGTTGATTACTTTCACATAGAATGGATAAGCATTAGACATTTGTGAGAGCGAGAAATACGATTCCGCAATCAAGAAGTTGCTGTAATCTTTAAAGATACCATTTGGGAAGGCCGACAGATAATCCTGAAACTGCACAATGGCTTGATTGAAATTGCTATTCGAGTAAGAATCATAAGCCAAGTTGAAAAGAAGCGAATCTTGTTGCCCAGCTGTAATTCCCGCACATGGATACTTTTGTTGCAACTGCGTAATTTTGTTTGTTGTTCCAGCGGCTACATAAACATCTATCAATTTAGTCGCGGCATATCGACATACTTTTTCATCTTTTCCATAATCTTTAAGGAGTCGATTGAAGTACTCTTCGGCTTTGGCAAAATTATTCATGCGCAAATAGTTGTTTCCCAACTCATAGAGTGCGTCCTTCACCAAGTTATTGTTTGGGAATTCTGTCAGGATACGTTCGAAAAAGGTGTTGGATTGACTAAAATTGCCTTGAAGTCTGCGCGCCACACCTGCTTCAAAAATCGATTTGGCAACGTATGAAGAGTTTGGATGCTCATTCAGCAGTTTATTTAAGGCTGCGACTTGTTTGTCACGTTGATCTAGAAACCCAAAACACTTGGCTTGATAATAAAGGGCACGGTCTTCCATTCCTTGTCGTGCATCAATAACACGTTGATAATAGGCAATGGCTTCGAAATTGGCACTATTGTTATTGGCAGATGTCATAAAGTAGCAATCCGCAATCCGCAAATTGGCATCAGAAATCTTTCTTTTAGCATCAACAGGAGCCAAATCTACATAAGCTTTAAATGCACCAATGGCTTGAGCATACTGTTCCGCATGAAAATGAGCATAGCCCATGTTGTAATTGGCTTCAGCACGTAAATCTCTGTGGTTTGTGTTGTTGCTATTGCTCAAGAAAAATTGATAAGCAGAAATGGCACTTGCGTATTGTTTCAATTGGAAACGGGCATCTGCAATCCAATAACGCGATTTGGCAACCAAGTCATTATCCATTGGATATTTTGCCACCAGTTGGAGAGCTTCAATCGATTCTGTGAACTTCCCATTAGTATAAAGTTCAATTCCCCTGTTGTATGCCAAAAATTGGTAAGCGGTCTTCATGCGTGTGCTTGGCGGATCCAATTTTTCGATGGACTGCATTGCTTTATCGTAGTTTTTGGTTGACATATAGACATTTACCAAATATTCATATACTACCCGCCGGCGATATGAGCTTGGATATTTTTCGATATACAATTCAAAATATTTAATGGCCTCATCAAATGGGTTGAGGTTCAATTCATAGGACAACAAGGCTGTTTGGAACAAGGCGTCTTCTTCAATTTTTTCGTTAAAGCTCATTTTTGAAGCTTGTTCGAATGCAGCGCGGGCACTTAAAAGATTGTTCATAGCCAAATAACATCCTCCCGTATGGTAAAGTGCAGTTTGACCAAGTTCATCGTTTTTGCGTCCAACTTTTTCAAAATATTTCACAGCTTGAGCGCAATCGCCAGTTTTCATAAGTGAAAAACCAAGCTGATAATCGTCTTCTCGCGTCGTGTTGGCGCCTTTATTGTAGGCCAAAAGATACGGAACAGCCTTTTCATAATCTCCTAAACGATAATAAGAGTCACCAATAATTTGATTCAATTCGGCTTGATTTTTATCCGCGTTTTTTTCCAAAAGCGCAGGCGCAAATTCAATTACTTTTTCGTATTCACCACGAGCATGATAGATTTGCGCGATGTAGTAAGGCACCAATTTATCGAAACCAGGTACATCTTTGATTTTTTTGAAGTGCTCCAATGCGGTGTCATATTCTTTGTCCTGATAACAAATGTGGGCGTAGTAATAAGTAGCAGGAGCAGCATATTGCGACTCTAAATCTTTGGCGTCAAAAAAATGTTTCTTAGCTTTTTTAAATTCATCTTTACGGAAGTAAGCATATCCCAGTTTAAAATGATATTCTGCTTTATCCCCGCTATTCACTTCCGTTAGTGGTATCTTTTCAAGCCATTCAATTACCTCTTTGAATTGATTGCGATTGAAATTTTGCCTTGCTATACGGAAATAGATATCCCATCGGTATTTCGATTCTGGGTAATCTTCTAAAAACAGCATCAGCATACGCATGGCATCATCATGCTGCAATTCTAAAGCTGCAACAGCTTCATAATATCGCGCCTTCACGATAAAGCTAGGTGTTTTCTCTCCAGGTTCGCGCAGATATCTTGTAAATCCTTCTCGTGCTGCACTGAATTGTTGCTTTAAAAACAGATCTTCTGCTTTATAAAACAAAGCATTGGTGTGCTCATATTTCTCGCTATTCTGTCCAAAGACAATCAGCGGTAAGAATAAAATCAGAATTAGTTTAACTCTCATGAAGCTATAACTTTAGTGAAAAAATTAGTTACAAAGATACGACCAGACATTAATTGCCAACCAACAAGTTTTGAACCATAAATTGTTGAGATTATTATATTTTGTGATTCGTTTGCTTGATGATGAGGTTTACTTTCGTATCGTGGAAAAATCTAAGGCAATTATCGCTGCTGAGCACGTGAGAATCTCACAAGGGGAACAAACTGTCCTGTTTGACGTCAACTTTTCTGTTGACCCTGGGCAGTTCGTCTTTCTAATAGGTAAGACAGGCTCTGGAAAAAGTAGTTTGCTGAAAATGTTGTATGGTGAATTATCGCCAGAAGATGGCTCAGCTCATGTGGTTGGCTTTGATTTGAATAAGCTAAAATCGCAACAAGTACCTTTTTTGCGCAGAAAAATTGGAATCGTTTTTCAGGATTTTCAATTGCTGATGGACCGCTCTGTTATGGAAAATTTACTTTTTGTGCTTCGGGCTACAGGTTGGAAGAAGAAACGTGAAATGGTTGCTCGTGGTCTCGAGGTTTTAGATTTGGTTGGCTTGAAAGAAAGTGCCTACAAAATGCCACATCAATTGTCGGGCGGTGAACAGCAGCGCGTGGTGATTGCCCGAGCTTTGTTAAACAATCCAGAGTTGATTTTGGCTGATGAACCTACGGGAAATCTTGATCCAGAAACATCTAAGGAAATTATGAGACTTTTAATGGCCATTGCTATGGAGGGTACCGCTGTTTTGATGGCTACACACGATTTTACACTTTTCGAGCATTTCAATGGACGTGTTTTGAAAGTAGAAAATAACCAGGTAGAAGAATTGAGTGCTTTGGGCAATTTTAATCCATTCAACGACCAAAATTTGATGTAGTGATGGCAAAGTTGAAAAGAAGAAATAGCAGCCGAGGCATACAAACAAGTTTTGTGTCAATCATAGTCACTGTTGCTCTGATGTTGACCTTATTGGGGTTAGTAATTACCATCGTATTAGGTGTCGACGGATTGAAAACCAAAGTGAAAGAACAAATCCAAATTGATCTGTTTTTTGATGCAACGCTCAATGCTGACGATATCAAACAAATTGCAGAGGACGTTCGCGTTATTGAAGGCATTAGTCGAGCAGAATTTGTTTCGCCTGAACGGGCATGGGAAGAGTTTCAAAAAATTTCAATGGATTCGAAAGATTCAACTTCTCGTGTAGACCTGAGCTTATTAGATGATGTTATTCCAATCCCACCTAGCGTGAGTTTAAGTCCAACAGAAGAATTTGCATCATTGCAACGTTTGGAACAGTTGGAGCGCGATTTGCGTCACCGCTACCCGCAGTTGGAAGAATTCAATTACAGTGAAGACATGTTGAACGACGTGAACTTGGGCTTCGATAAGTTGATTTATCTGATTTTGTTGATTGCTGTTTTGTTGTTGATTATCACTTTTGCTTTGATTAACAATACCATACGATTGGCTTTGTATTCACAGCGCTTTATTATCAAAACCCAGCAATTGGTGGGCGCTACAAGCGGTTTTATACGTAAGCCATTCCTGGCTATGGCCATTGTGCAAGGTTTTATCGCTGCAATTTTTGCTATGGCTTTGCTATTCGGAATATTGTATATGGTCAACAACTACCTCATAGATATTTCTCCGCTTATTGATTTTGTGATGATGCTCAAATTGCTCGGCGCAGTAATTTTATTGGGTATTTTGATTTGCCTTTTCGCCACCAATGTGGCTTTGAGTAAATATTTGCGCATGAGATTGGACGATTTATATTAACTTCGCCAACATAAACGGAGCTCGTATATGGAAAACAAAAGTTCAATTCCTTTCGGTTTAGGGAAAGAAAATTACAAATGGTTGCTCATCGGATTGGCAATCAATATCCTTGGTTTTATTTTGATGATTGGTGGTGGTTCGGCTGATAAAACTCAGTTTTTGCCCGAAGAAATTTTCAGTCATCGTCGTATAACTTTGGCTCCAGCTTTGGTTGTTTTGGGATACATCGTTATTTTGTATGCCATCATGAAAAAGAGCAAATCAGCTCCAAAAGAAGACTAAATCATGACTGTTCTTGACGCGCTTATCCTTGGATTAATTCAAGGATTGACTGAGTTTTTGCCTGTGAGCAGTTCTGGACATTTGTTTTTGGGACAAGTGTTGCTCGGTGTAAAAGGGAATGAAGGTTTTCTATTCACAATTGTGGTTCATTTTGCTACTGCATTGAGCACCATTGTCGTTTTCCGAAAAGACATCACCAAAATTCTTGTTGACCTATTGAAATTCAAGTTGAATTCTGGCACGCGTTTTTCGTTTTTGGTCTTGATTTCTATGATTCCTGCGGTGATTGTTGGACTTAAACTAGAAGACGCCATTGATGGAATAACCTCTGGTGACAATCAACAAACAGGATTGATTGTTGTTGGATTGTGTCTCCTTGTGACCGCAGGATTGCTTTATTTTTCCCACAAACGCAGTCAAGGTAAAAGCGAAGTCGGCGTAAAACATGCTTTTGTTGTTGGAGTCGCACAAGCCATTGCAACTTTGCCTGGTATTTCGCGCTCGGGAGCAACAATAGCCACGGGTTTAATCACAGGATTATCTCGTGAAAATGCAGCCCGATTTTCTTTTCTTATGGTGATTCCAGTTATTTTTGGTGTCATGGCTAAGAAAACGCTTGATGTACTGCAAGGCGATGAAGTTGTTGGAGATGCCTCATTTTTACCCTTGATAGTTGGCTTTTTTGCGGCGTTTCTATCGGGTTGGTTGGCTTGTCGCTGGATGATCAGTATAGTAAAGAAAGCCAAGCTGAGTTATTTTGCCATTTACTGTTTGGTGGTGGGATTGATTTCGCTTGGAGCGGCAGTTGTCGCTTAATAATTAAGTAAAATGAACTACCTCGAAGGCGAAATTCTTTTAATCGACAAACCTTATCGTTGGACCTCTTTCGATGTGGTGAATAAAATCCGTTGGGCTTTGAAACAGAAGCTAGGTGTGAAAAACATCAAGGTGGGTCATGCAGGCACATTGGATCCTTTGGCCACGGGTTTGCTCATCATCTGCACTGGAAAAGCAACCAAACAGATTGAACAATTCATGGGTGCGGAGAAGGAATATACAGGCACCATCCTCTTGGGTAAAAGTACGCCATCTTACGACTTAGAAACGGAATTCAACAAAGAAGCGCCAACTGAGCATATCACAGCTGAAATGTTGGAAGTAGCGCGTTTGACTTTCATTGGCGAACAATTGCAAACTCCGCCTATTTTTTCAGCCAAAAAGATCGATGGCAAACGCGCTTATGATATGGCTCGCGAAGGCAAAACACCAGAAATGCGACAAAATTTGGTTAACATCCGAGAATTTGACATTGACGCAACGCAATTCCCAGAGGTTCATTTTAGAATTTCATGCTCAAAAGGAACATACATCCGAAGCATTGCGCATGATTTTGGTGTGAAACTTTTCTCTTTGGGTACGTTGATAGCTTTGCGTCGCACACGAATTGGCGAGTTTCAGGTTGAGAATGCCAAACAAGCCGAGGGAATTCAGAATGATATTTTGGGAGTCCAATAAAGATTCTTTT
>DIUF01000109.1:18221-21236 GCA_002422285.1 Flavobacteriales bacterium UBA6165
GTTGTGTTTTCTCAGCTTAACATGTCTTTTGTAGGTCGAGTAGATTATGCGCAACTCCATGGCACTATGCTGAATGGCGTTTGGGGATATGTTGATGAAACTGGTATTGAGTATGCCGTAGTTGGAACGCGCAAGGGGGTGTCTATTGTGTCTTTAGAGGACCCAGCCAATCCTGTAGAAATCTATTGGCACCAAGGAACAGAGTCTATTTGGCGCGAAGTGCGTGTTGTTGGAGATTATGTGTATGTCACAACAGAAGCGGCAAGTGGTTTGTTAATCATCGATTTAACGCCATTACCAGCAGGACCAATTACCAATACAACATCTTATTTTGGTCCGGCATCAGAGCCTTGGCAAACCGCTCATGCATTGTTCAACGATGAGCAAGGTTACTTGTATATCACTGGCGCCAATAGAGGCAGTGGAGGTGTGATTATTTTAGACGTATTTACAGATCCCATGAATCCAATCGAAGTTGGGGTTTTTGATAATTGGTATGTTCATGATGGATTTGCACGTGGAAATTTCATGTATTTGGGCCATATTTATCAAGGCTTCTTCTCGGTGGTTGATATCACTGACCGCAGCAATCCGATTTTGATTAGTACGCGAACTACTCCAAATAATTTCACCCACAATACTTGGCAAAGCGACGACAACAATGTGATTTACACAACAGATGAGGTATCTGGTGCATTTATTGCTGCATATGACATTTCCGATCCTGATAACATTTTTGAATTAGACAGAATTCAATCCAATCCTGGACTAGGGCGAATTCCGCACAATGTCTATGTGAAAGAAAATTGGTTGGTTACAAGTTATTATGCGGATGGTGTTGTGATTCATGATGCTTCGCGACCACACAATTTGATTGAAGTCGCAAATTTTGATACCTCACCTTTCGCCAATACTTTTTTCAACGGAGCGTGGGGAGCATTTCCGTATTTCCCATCCAACTTAATTTTGGTGAGCGACATGGAAGAAGGACTTTTTATTGTTGCGCCAGATTATAAGTTGGGATCGTATTTGGAGGGAATCACTTTTGATGCTTCCAATGGAAATACCTTGCAAGGCGTTTCGGTGAGTATTACGGCGAGCAATCAAACTGAAATTTCGAACCTTTCTGGAGAATATGCCACTGGAATTGCGGGAACAGGTGAGTATCAAGTTGATTTTGTGAAGCCCTTGTATTTTCCGCAAACGCAAACCTTGACGCTTACTGAAGGCGAAGTGACCAATTTGAATGTGAATATGGTTCCGATTCCAAGTTTTCCAATTACTGTAATCGTTTTGGAAGAAGGTAACAACAACCCGATTTTTGATGCTCAGGTTTTGTTTCAAGTGCCATTGCATGAAGTTTTAGTCAATGCTAACGGACTCGGAGAGGCTGAGGCTACATTGTATTATCAGCAGGAATATTTGCTCACTGTTGGCAAATGGGGGTATTTTTCCAAATGTCAAGAAATTTTTATCGACGACCAAACAGGAACAATCACCGTTCATTTGAAGAAGGGCTATGCTGATGATTTTGTATTGGATTTTGGTTGGACAACTACTGGGACTGCAGCTGCTGGTCACTGGGTCCGCGAGGTGCCAATTGCATCTGAATCGGGGAGTGCTCCCGGTGTTGATGCTCCTTGGGATTGCGGCAATAAAGCATACATCACTGGAAATGGTAGTGTGAATCCAAATTTGGACCAAGTGCACAATGGAGTGGTTACATTGATTTCGCCTGTTTTTGATTTGACAGATTATTCAGACCCTCATTTGAACTATTGGACTTGGTATTATAATTTTCATGGACCCAATCCTCCGCCAGATGACACCTTGTTTATCATCCTTTCAAACGGCTCAGAAACGGTAACCATAGAGAAAAAGTTTTACCCTGATTCTCCTCAAAGTGAGTGGGTATTTTCCTCAATCCGTGTTTTAGATTTTATTGCGCCAACTGCCAATATGCAGCTTCGAGCGGAGATTTCAGACTTTCCATCAACTGTAAACATTACTGAAGCAGGCTTTGATTATTTCACCGTTTCCAATTCCAATACCGTTTCTATAGGTGAGCAAGTACCTGATTATATACAGGTATATCCAAATCCATCAGACGGAATTTTTCAGATCAGTATTGCTTCCGAATTTCAAAACTGGACTGTTGTTGACTTGAATGGACGAACAGTTCTTTCAGGCGAAGGGAATATAATCAACTTGGAGCAATTCGAGGCTGGAGTTTATTTGCTGCGTGTTCAAATGCTTGATGGGATAAATGTGGTTCAGCGTTTGGTAAAAGGTTAAGCCGAAAAACTATTTATTCGGGTCAATCCCTTGCGCTTTCAACTGGTCCAATTTTTTTTTCAATAGCCGACCTTTTAGTTCTTGTCCGTTGTAGAAATAAACTCTTGCTGTTTCTTTCCCCGCTTCGTTGTAGGTATACCACCAACCATGTCTGATGCCGTTTTTGTAGCGCTCGTGAAAAGATAGCTTCCCGTTTGGATGGTATTTTTTTACCTCACCTTGCATTTTGTCGTTCACATATTCGCCTTCCATTTTTAGTTTGCCATCTGGAAAGTACTCCTTCACGGGTCCATGCAACAAATCGTTGACGTAGTAGAACTCTTGAAAAACTTGTTGCGCTGTGCTTCTCTCTGTTGCTGGTGAATAATAAATCGTTTTCATGCCATTGAGTTTTCCTTGCTTATAGGTTTCTTTATAACTCAAATAACCGGGTGGCGAATAGTAGGTCCAAACGGAATCTTTTTCTTTTTTGAAATACTTGCCGTATGCGCTTTTCTTACCGCTTTCGTCATACATGGTAATACGACTGATGTCTGGATTTTTATCGAAAACCATGACTGCTTTGAGCACTTTGTTTGGATAATAATAGGTGAATTTTCCAACGGGTTTGCCATTCTCATATTGACCTTCGTATTTTGGAATTTTAGAATTTTCGTGGTATTCACGCCATTGTCCATGCTTTTCTCCTTTGGCATTCGTTTTATTCCAATCGTTTTGGGC
>DIUF01000070.1:0-3800 GCA_002422285.1 Flavobacteriales bacterium UBA6165
TTTCTTGAGGCAGCGCCATTAAAATCTGGGGCATTTCGCGTTCCAATAAAGCAACGTTCATGCGCCAAGCCATGCGTTTTCCAGGTTCAAGCCAATAGAGGTTTTTCAGTAAAAACTGTCGAACCGAATTGTCTTGAATAAACTCGCTCATCGATTTTTCAGCTTCCGAACGGGAAGTTGTTGTATTAAAGTCAATGGAATTCAAACCTTTCAAAATGAGCTCATGATGCGGAGGATAAGCCTTCACGCCCATATCTGCAACAATCAATTTGTCTACTTTTTCGGGATGGAGTTGTGCAAAACGCATTACCGCTTTTCCACCCATAGAATGCCCGATAAAATGTGCTTTTTCAAGATTCAAATGCGCCAAAAGAAGATTCAAATCCGCAGCCATTAAATCGTAGTTGTGCGCTTCTGTGTGTGGTGAATGTCCATGATTGCGGGCATCAACCAAAATCACCTGAAAGTATTCGCTCAAAGTTTTAGCGTGGGTTTGCCAATTATCCAATGACCCAAATAGCCCATGTACAATAATAAGCGGCTTTCCTTCGCCAAAAACTTTGTGATTTAACAAAACTGCTTCCATGCCCATATTGTGATTTGAGCTTGCAAAGGTAATGAATCAGAAATCATGATGACATTTTCATTATTGGGCAATTTTAATTCAAAATCTCTAAATTTGAAGAATCATGTAGTTGATATGTCTATTAACCAAAACTAACCTGTATGTGCCGTTGTGTGCTCATTGTAATAATTGCCTTTGCCGTTTGTTCATGTCAAGGAAAAATGGAAACATCAGAACACCCAATTATGGAAACGATTATTAATTCCAACGGAGTCATATTCAATGAAAATGTTTTGATCAATGGTATTTCATATCTGCGCCAAACAGAAGTAGATTATTCCATGAATTACGATGTGGTTCGTTGGATTCACCAAGACACAATATTATACGAAGTGGACGAGTTGTTTGCTGCCGAGCGAATATTTGACGTCAACAGGGATGGACTAGATGATCTTGTTGTAATTTACAACGCAACTCAAGGAAAGCAGCTATTCATTTGTTATTTATTCGACAAAAATTTGAAAAAGTTGATTGACTCAGGGGGTAAATTTTTCATTGACAGAGCTATTTCATATTCTCCGCCCACTCTTGGAGTACATCTTCCGCATAGTTCATGTCCTTTTTCGTCGTGATTTTGATGTTTTCTTCATTGCCATCAATCACATGAATGGGAATTCCGCTTTTTTCGACCACTGTAGCATCATCTGTAAATGACGGGTCGTATGGCTGCTTGTATGCCTTAATCAAAATTCCACGCTGAAAAACCTGGGGTGTTTGTGTATAAACAAAACCCTCTTTGTTCACCCCTTTGCTACCATCTTCCGTTTTAATTCTCAATGAGCCATGCGGACGAACGGCAGGTACAGCGGCACGCAAAATTTGGGCGCTTTCAAAACACCTTTTGATGGTTTCATGTGTAACCAATGGACGGACACCATCGTGAATGGCGATCAAATCACCAGTGGCATGATTGATAGCATTTTTAACTGATTGAAAACGGGAGTCGCCACCAGTTACAATACGGTGTTCAATTTGAAAATTGTATTCTTCGCAGATGCTTGACCAATAATCTACCCAATCGGCAGGCAAAGTGAGAATGAGCTCCATTTCAGAATCATAGTCATAAAATAGCTGAATGGTGTGCATCAAAACGGGCAGACCATTTATTGGAAGAAACTGTTTGGGTATCTGAGTACCCATTCTTTTTCCAAGTCCCGCTGCTGTTATGATAACCGAGTTCATGTCTGCAAATTTTTACGAAAATAGACATTTTCGTTGTAGGAAAAAATTATTCTTATAGCTGACTATAAAATCAACATTGCGTCGCCATAAGAATAGAAACGGTACTTCTCTTTAATGGCTTGGTTGTATGCTTCCATCATCAAATTATGCCCCATAAAAGCAGACACCATCATCAACAATGTCGAATATGGCGTGTGGAAATTGGTTACCATAGCATTAGCAATACTAAAGTCGTAAGGAGGGTATATGAACTTGTTTGTCCAGCCATCAAAAGGCTTCAACATTCCGTCAGTGGAAACTGAAGTTTCAATAGCTCGCATACACGTTGTTCCAACGGCACATACGCGCTTGCCTTTTTCTTTAGCACTATTGATGATGTTCACGCTTGGCTCTTCTATGATTACCTGTTCAGAATCCATTTTGTGTTTGGTCAGATCTTCAACCTCAACAGGTCTAAATGTACCTAGACCAACATGCAAAGTGATATTGGCAAAATTCACGCCTTTGATTTCAAGTCGTTTCAACAATTGTTTAGAGAAGTGTAGACCCGCAGTCGGAGCGGCCACAGCCCCTTCATTTTTGGCAAAAACCGTTTGGTAATACTCTTCGTCATCAGGTTCAACTTCACGTTTGATGTATTTAGGAAGAGGAGTTTCACCAATGTCAGTAATTTTTTGTTTGAACTCTTCGTAAGGTCCGTCAAATAAAAACCTTAAAGTACGACCTCTAGAAGTTGTATTATCAATTACTTCAGCCACCAAAGATTCATCTTCACCAAAATATAATTTGTTTCCGATGCGGATTTTGCGCGCTGGATCAACCAAAACATCCCAAAGAATGCTTTCTCTGTTCAACTCACGCAACAAGAAAACCTCAATTTTAGCCCCCGTTTTTTCTTTATTGCCATATAGACGAGCAGGGAAAACGCGCGTGTCATTCAAGATCATGACATCACCATCGTCAAAATATTCCATGATGTCTTTGAACATGCGGTGCTCAATTTTTCCTGAATCACGGTGAATAACCATCAAGCGACATTCATCGCGATTCGACTCAGGATGCATTGCGATAAGTTCTTCTGGAACATCAATCTTGAATTCTGACAACTTCATTTTCATAAGGCAAACTCTATTTATCTATTATACAAACGCTTTTGGAAAGCAAAAAAGTTTGCAAAAGTACAAAATTTTATGGCTCCAATACTGAATGCGGTAAAAACAACTATCTTTGCGCTCCCAAAATGGAGAGTTGTCCGAGTGGTTGAAGGAGCACGCCTGGAAAGTGTGTATACCTCAAAAGGGTATCGAGGGTTCGAATCCCTCACTCTCCGCAAGGAAAATCTCTTGAGCCACGCTCAAGAGATTTTTTTGTTTTTAAGCGTGGAAAACCTCAGTTTTCGTAAGCGAAAAAAACAAAAAAATCTCAGCTTGCGACTGAGCAAGCTATGAGATTTAACTTGCAAGGCTCTCCCAAACGGGATCACGATAGTAATCCTTCAAATTTTTAAGGCGAATAAAAAAAATCTCAGCTTGCGACTGAGCAAGCCAGGAGATTTAACTTGCAAGGCATCCACAAACTGGATCACGATAGTAATCCTTCAAATTTTTAAGGCGAATAAAAAAAATCTCAGCTTGCGACTGAGCAAGCTATGAGATTTAACTTGCAAGATTTAACACGTTTCTTGGAGCATTATAAACAAAAAAAGACGCCCGAGAGCGTCTATTTTTAAATCTTACTTGCAAAATTATTTCGCAGCAGCGTATCTTTTAGCCACTTCGTCCCAATTGATTACGTTAAAGAACGCATTGATGTAATCTGGACGACGGTTTTGATAATTTAGATAATATGCGTGTTCCCAAACATCTAAACCTAAGATTGGCGTGCCACCGCATCCTTCTTCCATTAAAGGGTTGTCTTGGTTTGGTGTAGAGCAAACTTCAAGTTTGCCATTGGTAACACACAACCAAGCCCATCCAGATCCGAATCTTGTTGC
>DIUF01000070.1:3847-5997 GCA_002422285.1 Flavobacteriales bacterium UBA6165
TTGTTTCTAACTGCAGGCTTATCTTTACATAACTTCATGATTTCTTCGATGGATTTTCCTTCAAGTTCAGTACCAGCGATTGCAGCGTTCAGGTTGTTGGTATATGCGGCGTGGTGTTTACCATGGTGGATTTCCATTGTACGCGCATCGATGTTTGGTTCTAAGGCGTTGTATGCGTAAGGCAAGTTTGGCAATTCAAATGACATAGTTTCTAGTTTAAAATTAGTGCTTCAAAATTAGTAATTTTTACTCAGTCTAAACAACGATTTAACAATCAAAAAGTTTATTTATTATGATGTGAGATTTATTTTAAACATACAGAATATTATTTATGCATAAAATTGTGTGCGTTGTGAATACACAAAGCAACCCTAGTCCTACTATAAGCGTTAAGTATATTGAAATCAGGGTCTAACTCAAATTCGCGCTTATGAGACAGTTAAAAATCAGCAAACAAATAACAAACAGGGAACATGCTTCTTTGGATAAATATTTGCAAGAAGTTGGAAGGGAGCCTTTAATTACTTCAGATGAAGAGGTTCTTCTTGCGCAGAGAATACACAAAGGCGATTTGGATGCACTTGAAAAACTCACCAAGGCCAATTTGAGATTCGTTATTTCTGTTGCCAAACAATATCAAAACCAAGGATTGCCACTTCAAGATTTGATTAATGAGGGGAACATGGGTTTGATTCGTGCCGCTGAAAAGTTTGATGAGACACGCGGTTTCAAATTTATTTCCTACGCGGTTTGGTGGATTAGACAGTCCATTCTTCAAGCCCTGGCTGAGCAGGCAAGAATAGTTAGACTGCCTTTGAATAAAATTGGTACGCTGAATAAAATCAATAAGGCATATTCTTTATTGGAGCAAGAGCACGAACGCCCTCCTACGCCAGAAGAGCTTTCGGATTATTTGGAAATGCATGTTGACGACATAAAGAAAGCTTTGTCTCACTCTGCCCGACACAGTTCAATTGATGCTCCGATTAATGACAATGATGATTCTTCTGCCACATTGGTTGATTTTATGTCAAACACTGATTTTCCTTCGCCTGATTCGGACATGTTAAAGCAGTCTTTGAAAAGGGAAATTGAACGTTCTCTGTCAACTTTGAGTCAAAGAGAGAGATGTATAATCCATATGTTTTATGGACTAGATGGTTCAATGCCGCTTTCTCTCGATGAAATTGGCGCCAAATTTGATCTAACGCGCGAAAGAGTTCGCCAGATAAAAGAGAAGGCCATTAGGCGTTTAAAGCACACCTCGCGTTGTCGTCATCTAAAGTTGTATTTGGGATAATTTTTTTCAAGCTACCGTTTGGTTGTGTCTTACGTAATAAGCGGTAGCTACGATAGAACTCATAAACGGTGCTAGCATTGCGCCAATAATTGGAATTAGAAATATACTGGAAAACAGGGCGCCAATTGCAATCATAGTAAGAGGTTTCGAAATACCGAATCTCCAGCTTTTGCCAATTGGAATCTTATTGCGCTCGAAGGAATAATCCACAAAGTTAAAACCAATGAAAAAGGCTTTCAACACAAAAAGTATATAAGGTGAAATGACCGACAAGTTTCCAATCCATGCAACCAAAAACCACAAGCCCATTACAATGCTGCTGAAAATAAATCCTGTGGTTAAAATGCCAATGGTACGCAGCAACTCTTTTATGAAGCGCTCCAAAGTGAATTCATAATCACGTCCTGTTAATATATTGTCGCAGCGCTCTGACAACAATGCCATTATTGGTGAAAACAAAGTAATTACTGTAAATTCATACAACATCTGTGTGAACCACTTCACGCCAGAAAAGAACCAAAATCCAATTTTTGCAAAAAAACCAAGTTCTTCAGTGCTTACCTCAATATCTGTATGATAGGCTCCAATGCTCCACATAAAAGACACGTAAATTAAAGTCATGATAAAGCCCGGAATCAAGTACTTGTAAATCGAGCTGTCTTTAAGCATCTTTATGGTATCATTAACAATTGAGGGGATGTTCATATCAATGAATTTTTCTACGAAGTTAGAAGCAAAATATCTGCTGTAAATATACAAACGCTATTTTTACAAGAATCACTACTTTTAGCCCCTGAAAATAAAAGCGCCTTATGAAGATTTCATACAACTGGTTATCAGACTATATCAA
>DIUF01000031.1:0-508 GCA_002422285.1 Flavobacteriales bacterium UBA6165
ATACTCGCCACAAGTAGAAAGGGGAAAACAAGTGTTTTTTTTGCGCTCAATTCTTTTCTGAAAATCACAAGAGCCAATAGAAAACCTAAAATTGTGAGCAAGAAAATCCCGAGTGTAATGTAATAGAGCCACATTTCACTCGATTGGAACAAAAGATCGTTCAAAGAGATGATGTTATACAACGGAAATCGCTCGCTTACACCAAAATACAAGAGTCCATCATTTTGCAGATTCTTGATGTGAATAATGAACAAGACGAACATCAAAATGCCAATAGTTCCAAATGAAAGTGTAAATAATTTTTGGTTTCTACTATGGGTGAATATCAATTGAATGAAGACCAAAAAGAATAGGGCGGCACAGGCAAATAAGAGACTCAATTGAGCAAAGAGAATTAGAAAAAGCAGTATCAAAATCAACGAGGCGCGCCAAATTTTCTTGTCTGAATAAAAGGCCATGACTTGATAAATTGCTAAAAGTAAAAACGCAAAAGAAATGCCATAACCTC
>DIUF01000031.1:572-32687 GCA_002422285.1 Flavobacteriales bacterium UBA6165
GAATTGAGATAATGATTGTTGGCATCAACCTGTGCTGCGGGATAAAAAACAGTTTCTGGTTCAACATAAAGAAAATAGGTGAATGCCTCATCTGAAACCAGAGGAACCTGAAAAGCTCGTATGATTACAAAAACGAAGAGCAGCAAAAAATGGAGCAGAACCCAAGGATTTTTACTCCAAAGCACTGTCATCTTACAATACTTTCAATTCGTTTGTAATGCCCGTCAAAGCATCTTTGGCATCCGCAAAAAGCAACTGGCAATTGTCGTAACCAAACAGTTTGTTTTCAACACCTGCATAACCTTTAGCCATACCGCGTTTAATTACAACCACTTCGCGACAATTGTAGGCACGAATAATTGGCATACCATAAATTGGACTGTGCTCATCTGTTTCTGCTGCTGGATTAACAACATCGTTGGCACCAATGATGATGGCTAAGTCATAGCTATTCATTTCATCGTTCACGGCATCCATTTCCTTCAAAATGTCGTAATGTACATCAGCTTCTGCCAGCAAAACATTCATGTGACCAGGCATACGACCGGCTACGGGATGGATAATGTAATGTACAACCGTGTCTTTATTCTCAAGTAAACTTTGTAATTGTTTGCATAAATGTTGTGCTTGAGCCACAGCCAAACCATAGCCAGGAATGATGGCAACTTTTTGAGCAAAAGCCAATTTCGTTGCTACTTCACCAAAAGAGGTTGTTTTGATTTCTATTTCTTCCTCTTCGCCAACTGGTCCTTTCGATGCTTTGAATTTACCACCAATTACAGCAAACAGCGAACGATTCATGGCCTGACACATGAGAAGTGTCAACAATACACCAGCAGCTCCAACAAAGATACCGCCTGCAATCATGATGTTGTTTTTGTATAGAATACCTGCTAAGGCAGTTGCAACACCTGTTAATGAGTTCAACAAGGAAATAACTACAGGCATGTCTGCACCGCCAATAGGTAAAACGAAAATGACCCCGTACACCAAGCCTAAAACCAGTAGGGCATAGGTCAACAATTCTAGTTCTTGAGGCAAAATACCATTAATATAAAGAATTGGTGCTGCGATGAAAACCAACAGGAGCAAACGCGAAGTCCACATAATCCAAGCGGCTTTTTTGTCTTTTTGCTTGCCAGACAATTTTCTATAAGCCACAATACTTCCTGAAAATGACGCTGCGCCAATAATCAATCCAGCCCACAACAGCGACAAACTGGAAGCTGGTGGAGTAGCATCAATCCTAGATTCAATTACCGCTAAAAGCATAGCACAACCACCACCCATGGCATTGAAAAATGAGATTAATTGTGGCATTTCAGTCATTTCAACACGATCTGACATGCGCTTACCAACCAAATATCCGGCGATAATGGCTCCGAAAATCAAGGAAATTTTGAGAATAGAAATTTCAACGCCATAAAACTGTCCCACGAGCGTGGCGATGACTGCCAAAGCCATTCCACCAGCAGCGATTAGATTTCCGTTTTTTGCACGACTTGGAGAGGAAAGAAATTTGAGTCCCAAAACAAAGCCAAGCATGGCGACCAAATAGGCGAGGTGTACTAGTGCTTCCATGTTGTTCTACTTTGATTTTTTCTTACCTGAAAACATTTGTAACATTCTTCCAGTGACCAAAAATCCACCTGCAATATTGAGCATTCCGAGGAAGACAGCAATAGTGCCTAAAGCAAGACTCAAATAATCGTTTTCGTCTATTTTTAGCATTATTAAAATTGCGCCGACCAAAATAATTCCTGAAATAGCATTGGCACCCGACATTAGCGGCGTGTGCAATACAGCTGGAACGTTGGCAATCAATTCAACACCTAGAAAGGTGCATAGTACGAGAAAATAGATCATTTGCTCGTTTTCGGTGAAAAACTCTATCATGTGACAAGGTTAATAAAAAAAATGTCAAGGGAGAAAAATTATTGCATAAAACTTTTAACGCGCTCATTGATGACCTCACCATCATGTATTACGTGGCAAGCACTAACAATTGGGTCGTCTTGAACACCATCATTGAGTACTGATTTAAAATGTTTTAAGAATTGGAAATAGTTTCCAGAGAGCATTTGAGTGGATGTAGTCTGAATTTCTCGAGCCAAATACGACGAGCCAACGATTTGAACGCCATTCACATCGATAATTTGATCGTTGTTGGTCAAAGCACAGTTACCACCTTGTTCGGACGCAAGATCAACAATGACAGATCCGAATTTCATTTTATAAACTGAATCGGCTTCAACTAAAAGTGGAGCTTTTCTTCCGGGAATATTTGCCGTACAAATCACAACTGAGGCTTGAGAAACATGTTTATCAATTAAGTCGCGTTGTTTTTGCAAGTATTCTTCTGATTGTTCAACGGCATATCCACCAGCACTGTCGCTTTCTGCGGCACCTTCCACTTCGATGAATTTTGCGCCCAAACTACGTACCTCTTCACCTGCAGCTTTACGGACATCAAAAGCCTCAACAACTGCCCCCAATCTTTTGGCTGTAGCTATGGCTTGAAGTCCGGCAACGCCAGCACCCAAAACCAAAACTTTAGCGGGTTGAATCGTTCCAGCGGCCGTTGTAAACATCGGAAATACTGCGTTGCTCAATTCCGCTGCTTTGATAACAGCTTTATAGCCCGACAAAGATTGCATCGAAGAAAGTACATCCATCGATTGCGCTTTCGTGGTGCGCGGCAATAAGTCCAAACTATATAAGTCCAGACCTTTACAATAAAAATCGCTCAACTTGTGATGACTAAACAAGGGGTTTACAATACCAATAAGCGTTTTATTGGTATTGAAACAAATCGGAAGTCGAAAGTGATTGATAAACATCAAGATATCGCATGAATCCATCACTTCGGCGCGTGACATTACATGTGCACCCGCTTCGATATAGTCAGCATCCATAAATCCAGCTGAAGCTCCCGCGTTTGTTTCGATGTAAACCTCGTAACCAAGATCATGGATTACTTTTTTACAAGTAGGAGACCCCAGACATACTCTAGGGTCTCCATTTTGTTCTTTTAATATTCCAATACGATTCAAATCAATTCTATTTATGGGAATACACCACGTTGCGTGTAAGCCAATTCAATTCTCTTAATAGCTTGAATATAGGCAGCCATTCTCCAATCGCAGTCATATTCGGTCGCAACTTTTACAACATTGGCCAATGAGCGCTTCATTTGAGCTTCGAGACGCACAATAACGTCCTCCATCGACCAAATTTCACCGTTTCTGTTTTGTAACCACTCGTAGTAGCTACCAATCACACCGCCCGAATTACAAAGAATATCAGGAATAACGTCTATACCTCTTGAGAACAAGATAGCGTCTCCTTCTGGTGTTGTAGGACCATTTGCCCCTTCAGCAATTACTTTTGCTTTAATCAAATGAGCATTTTCTTCAGTGATTTGGTTGCCCAATGCCGCTGGAATACAAATATCGCAATCCAAGGTAAAGAATGTAGAACCGTCTATTTCCTGGGCATCTGGATAACCGCCAACGCCACCTGAGTTTGTATTTGCATACAACAAAAGCGCATCGGCATCCATACCATGCTCATTATATATTGTGCCAGAGGCATCTTGTACACCAACCAGAATTGCACCTTCTTGCTTCATGAAATGTGCAGCCCATTGACCAACATTACCATAACCTTGAACGATATATTTTTTTCCTCTCAAGTCAATGTTTCTCAAACGAGCCCATTCTTTAATGGTAACAACAACACCAAATCCAGTAGCGCGGTCACGGCCTTCTAAACCTCCAGAACCAACTGGTTTTCCAGTTACGACATGCGCAAATTTCGAACGTTCGCTTGGGTTTTTAGTGGACATGTAGGTGTCCGCAATCCATGCCATCATTTGTGCATTGGTGTTTACATCTGGTGCAGGGATGTCATATTCCGGCCCGATATTATCGCCCAATGCAAAAGTGAAACGACGCGTAATGCGCTCCAATTCGCCAGCGGAGTATTTTTTTGGATCCAATTGAACCCCACCTTTTCCACCGCCATAAGGCAATCCAGCTAAAGATGTTTTCCAAGTCATCCATGTAGCCAAAGCTTTTGCTGCGTTGATATCTACATCTGGATGGTAGCGTAAACCACCTTTGTAAGGCCCAAGGGCGTTGTTGTGTTGAACTCGGTATCCAGTAAATACCTCTACTGTTCCATCATCCAAACGCACCGGAAAGTGCACGATGATTTCAGTGTTTGTTGTTGCAAGAATCTTGCGAATGTTTGGGTTTAAGCCCATTTTGTCAGCAGCAGCATCGAATTGTTTTTGCACACTTTCGTACATGCTTGGCTTCTTTTTTTCAGCGGTGCTCATGGTCAAATTGTATTACTTGTTTTCTTTGGTTTTATTAAATAATTCGTTAAATAAACATTAAGAATACGACTAAAAATTTCGGTGCAAATCTACAATTTCTATTGAATTGCAACTGTTAAATAGTATTTATTTGTGATTAAACGCTCCTATACTTTTTATGTTTCGTAAGTGTTCTGGAAATCACGTATTTTCGCACAATAGTTTTTATTGAACTTAATCGGAATATATGGCATTCAATTTTTTTAAGAAAAAACCTGAAAACACCACAAAAAGTCCTTTGAAATTGGTAATGAATCCTGTAGATTATCATCCAAAAATAGTTTTGGCTTGGTCGAAAGCTGTTGAGGGGAATAAAGATATTTTGGAATGGTTGACTAAAAATGGTTACGAAGAATTGGCTGTGGCTTGCTGGGCCATTCGTCTGGATGATGACGCACGAACATGGTTAATGAAAAATGGTTATCCTCAGCTGATGGCTTTTATTAATGCTGCAGAAGGTAACGAGTCAGCTTTGAAATGGCTTGAGAAATATGATATGCAGGTTTATCTACATATGGCCAAGGCAATTGATGGTGATATTGATTCGTATTTTTGGCTTCAGAAAAATGCAAGCCCCGACGTATTTATTTTAACCAAAACAATAGAGCGTGTTAAAGATGAGATTGAGGAAAGGCACCGCGATGTGCATAAATTTGGAGATTAATTTAACGTGAGTTCTAAATGAGGGTTATGCTGAACTTATGGTTATATCAAGAATCAGCCTGGAAAGTTAAAGTGTAAATAAACGAGCAAAATAAATCCTATCAATACTGTTGTAAGCATTGCCCAAATTATACCGCGACCAATGGAATATCGAAGAGAATTTTTTTCAGCTTTGATTTGTACTAAAATGCCAAATCCTAATATTGAAACGAAAACCTTTATGTTTTGATTCAGATTATCCAAGAGTGCGCCTTGGCTTATAATCAAAGCGATTGTGAGAAGTGTGAAAATGAAAAAAAATAATTTCACGATTTCAAAGTAGTTAGCGAAGTAGCTTAAAATATTTATTCCCCTCGTCTGTTCCATCAATACAATTTAATAGGTCCTGAAGTAAAATATGGGGTTCTATTGGTCCTTCAGAAAAATAGGGACTTGTTTCTGTATTGCAAAAAATTACTTTATTATTTTGAACGGACTTGAAATTTTTATAAATTCTGTTCTCATCCAATAAATCATTCATAGAAAAATCTACATGTCGTGAAGCAATGATTACCCAATAATGAGCTTTTGACAGTAACTCATAGGCTTCTTCGAGTTTGTAAACCAAATTGCCAGATCCATTATCTCGCTTTACACAATATTCTAAACCAGCATCTCTTACAAGTTGAGCACTTATTGAGTTTTCCGCGGGCATATCCCATAAGTCGCCGTAAGGTAGATTAAAAGCAACGCTATTCTGCATGCGTAAATTGTGAGGCAATTTTGAACTTAATGACTCTAAATTGATTTCGTTCTTGTCAGACCTGTTGGATGAAATGCTATGAATCTGAGCTAAAGCCAAATATTCATTTTCGAGCTCTTCAAAACCAGATAGATTGGGGTTTTTACCAGTAATAAGCGCAAAAAACTTTAGCCATTCTGCTCGAGCTAAAGGAGATTTCTCCATATACTCAGTTAAATACACCGATCTAATACCGAGTTGATTGAGTTTACTTTTATCTTTATCACCAAAAGGGTAGAGGAAAACCAAATCTGGATTATGATTAACGATTTTTTCGATGTCCAATCCTTGTGCATTACAAATCTCCGCGGTTTTTAAGAGCATTGATTTTTGCTCAGATGAAAGGTATTGCAGACCACAAAGCCCAGCTAATTTTTCTAAACCATTAATTTTATTGAGGAAAGCAAAATGCGTGGTAGATTGAGCAATAATACGGTTGAAATATAGGTATTTAGAATTTTCTGATCCTGTTAATTCTAGCGTATCAATTGTTTCTCCATTTTCAGGATTGTGAATCAATAAAAAACGTTGATTTCCCTGCTCATAAATAGAAAAACCTTTGGCATATTTGATTTCAAATTCTTGAAAATCTGTTTCTATTATTGGTTTTTCTGGCTGTTCACCTTTGTTGAAACAAGCCGAAAAAACCAACGAAACAAAAATCAAAAAGAGAACACGAATCATGATTTATTCTTCTTCAGCTTCTATCTCATCGCCTTCTTCATTGACGTGTTTTAGGCGCTCAGCCGTTTCTTTGGGAAGATTATCGAAGAAAGTGTCGCCACGCAGACCAAGTCGCAAACATTCCAGTGGAATGACCTCATTCGGTGCTATATTGCCCAAGTTTACATTGGCGCCAAACAATTTTATAAACCAAACCTGTTGGCTTTTCTGCGGGGCCTCCCACATGATATCATCTGGGCTTACGTTTTTGATGATGCGATTGATGAGCAAAGTATGGGCTGTCCCATTGGGTCTAAATACACCAACATTTCCAGATTCGCGACCTTCGGCAATTACTTTCCAAGAGCCTGCCTGTAATTCGTTTTTCATGGATTTGATCCAACGAGCAGGGGTTACGATTATACCCGAATCCTTAGATCCAACCTCTGAAAGTACTTTGAAATTTTTGGATGCTTTGGCAATTAATTCGCATTTTTCATCATGTGGGATGATTATTGAACCGTCGGAAATTTCCATCAATTCCATCTTAAACTTATCCAAAAATTTGAAATATTGGTCGACCATGCCACGAGCATAAAAAACTTCGAATAGAGTACCACCGAAATATGGCGTCATACCTGCTTCTCTATACATTATGAGTTTCTCTTCAAGTTTTTCGGTTACCAATGCAGTACCAAAGCCAAATTTCACGATATCTACAAATGCTTCGTTTCCATCGATAAAATGCTCAGTCTCTTTGAGTCCAAGACCTTTATCCATAACCATTGTAACACCATGGTTACGAGGTCGAGCAGTGCGTTCAGGAATAAAAGGAAGTTTGATTGCGTTCATTTATTAAAATTATTATTGAGAAGGTGGACTAAACAATTATCTCAAAAGGTTATACAAATCAGCAAGAACGGGTATTGATAGTGCTTCTGGAAAAAAATCAGTCAATTGAATGGCCAATTCTGGTTTGTCAATTACCAGTTCACGGAAAAAAATCATGGCATCTGTTTGACGTCCAGCAAGCCAAGCGTATTTCACACGATGGAGCAGTGCAATATCGCTTAACTCGTAACTTTCTATATGTTCATGAAGTTCATCAAAAGCGTAGGCGATGTTGTCCATGGCGCGAAGTTCGGTTAAATCCACTAATATTTCATCAGAAAGTGGATTAATCGTGAGAGCCTTATAAAGCAATACGGCTGCCTCAACTGTGTTGCCGTTTTTAATATAGGCACCTGCTAGCACATGCAGGTAATCCGGATTCAATTCATCCAACTCGACAGCTTTAAGCAAATAAGGAATTGCCTCGTGGGTGCGGTGCATCAAATCTAAAGCGATTCCCATACCTAACCAAGGGTCTGGTAGATCAGGCTGTAATTCAATACTGCGTTTGTAATAATGCATAGCCAACTCGTATTCTTCCATGTGCTCATAAGCTTCAGCAATATAATCTAAGGCCATGGCGTCTTCACCATCAATTTGAATACATCTTTCGAAGCATTCAATGGCTTTTTCGAATTTCTCAAGAACCAAGTAAATATTACCCATATTGAAATATGCAGATGCAAAATCTTCGCTAATAATGGTGCAATAATCGTATGCCCAGAGTGCTTTGTCGTAATTCTCTGCTTTGGAAAATGCATTACCCAAATTATACCATGTGGTAAAAGAATAGGGTCGAATATCAAGATAAGACGAGTAACATTGGATGGCGCTGGGCATATCGTTTGTTAAATCGTAACAATACGCCAATTCATGGACAGCAGGTTCGTTTTCAGGATTAAAAGCGATGGCTTTTTGCAAAATTTTTATAGCTTGCTCGAAGTTTCCCATATTCTGATATTCCGCTGATAAATCTAAGTAAATCTCATCTTTTTCCTCGGGTTCGGCAAGATCAATAGCCTTTTCAAAATACTTTATAGCGGTTTTTGAATCGCGCATTTGAGAATGAACAGAAGCTTTAGTCAGCACAAATTCTAAATCGTCGGAAAGCATTTTATCAAACTGCATCAATAAGGCAAGTGCTTCATTGAGTCGACCTAAGTTAGCTAAAACCTGTGCTTTTCTGATTTTAAAATTGATGTTGTGCGGAAAAAAATTAATCGCATGCGAAACACAATCCATGGCCTTTTTGAATTGATTACTCATCATAAAATGATCAATAAACGAATCCAATCGGTCAGAATCAAAAAAGTCCAAACGTCCCTTACTGATCATGTCCTCAAAACGACTTAATTCGTCTTGAAAACTTGAACTCAAAAAGTCGTCTTCATCTTCGTTTTCGAACATAAGCTCCTAAATTTGTGTGCAAGATAAAACAAATCAAACACGATTATGTGCTGTTGAATTTTCAATTTTCAACAGTTCTTTCAACACTATTTAAACTTTGCCTGAATATCAGGGTATTGAGAGTTTATAGTTTATTTACCAACTCTTTTTCTATCGTGCTCAGACAACAATATTTTTCTCAAGCGTATAGTTTTTGGTGTAACTTCAACGTATTCATCTCCTTGGATAAATTCCAAAGCTTCTTCCAAACTGAATCGGCGTGGTGGCGCCAATTTTACCTTATCATCAGCTCCTGAAGAGCGCATGTTTGACATCTTTTTGGTTTTGGTTACGTTTACAACTAAGTCACCAGCGCGAGAGTTTTCACCGATTACCTGTCCCATGTACACATCTTGGTTGGGTTCAATAAAGAATTTACCGCGCTCTTGTAAGTTGTTCAACGAATAGGGGATTGCCGAACCTTGTTCCATGGAAATCATTGAACCGTTCAAACGACCAGAAATTTCTCCTTTGTAAGGTTGGAATTCGATAAATCGGTGAGTCATGATGGCTTCACCAGCAGTTGCAGTTAATAAAAAGTTTCTTAAACCTATGATTCCACGTGACGGAACTAAGAACCTGATAATCATCCTGTTTCCTTTCGGCTCCATGTTGGTCATTTCACCTTTTCTTTTGGTAACTGCTTCAACAGCTGTACCAGAATATTCGTCAGGCAAATCGATTGTCAATTCTTCAATTGGCTCGCATTTAACACCGTCAATTTCTTTAATTACAACTTGAGGTTGTCCAACTTGTAGTTCGTAACCTTCGCGCCGCATGGTTTCAATCAATACGGATAAGTGCATTACCCCACGACCAAATACTTGCCATTTGTCGGCAGTAGCTCCTTTTTCAACACGCATGGCCAAGTTCTTTTCCAATTCTTTTTCCAAACGCTCTTGGATGTGACGTGAAGTCAAGAATTTTCCTTCTTTACCAAAAAATGGTGAGTCGTTGATGCTGAACAACATGCTCATTGTTGGTTCATCAATTTCAATGGTTTGTAAAGGTTCTGGATTTTCAGCGTCGCAAACAGAATCGCCAATTTCAAAACCTTCGATACCCGTTAATGCACAAATGTCACCAGCTTGAACCTCAGAAACTTTCTTACGCTCTATCCCATCAAAGATGTAAATCTCTTTCAAACGGTGTTTTTCTAGAGTACCATCACGTTTTGCCAACATAATTGGCATGTTTTCTTTGATAATACCACGGCTCAAACGACCGATTGCAATTCTTCCAACAAAGGATGAGAAATCCAAACTTGTAATCAACAACTGTGTATTGCCTTCAGGAATGATCGGTGATGGGAAATATTCAATGATTTTATCTAACAAAGGTGTGATGCTATCTGTAGGATTCTTGTAATCTTCTGACATCCAGCCCATTTTAGCTGAACCATAAATGGTTTCGAACTCCAATTGTTCTTCGTTGGCATCCAATTCAAACATCAAATCGAAAACTTTTTCGTGTACTTCTTCTGGTGTACAGTTTTCTTTATCCACTTTATTGATTATCACCAAGGGTCTGATGCCCAATTGTAAAGCTTTTTGCAAAACAAAACGTGTTTGCGGCATTGGACCTTCAAAGGCATCGACTAAAAGACAAACGCCATCAGCCATGTTTAATACACGTTCTACTTCACCACCGAAATCGGCGTGACCCGGTGTATCGATGATGTTGATTTTAGTGTCTCGATATTTTACAGATACGTTCTTAGAAACAATCGTGATACCACGTTCGCGTTCCAAATCGTTGTTGTCCATTATCAGGTCTCCGCCACTCTCTTTGGAGGAAAATGAACTTTCTCCTGCCTCAATCATTCTGTCAACTAAGGTTGTTTTACCGTGGTCAACGTGTGCGATAATCGCAATGTTTCTGATTTCCATGAATTATTTGCGTTTGCGTTTTGCGTTAAATTTATCTTCTGTTTTTCCTTCTTTTTTACGGAATCCACCACCAGCAGTAGGACTTCCTGAGCTTCCAGCGTCATCTCTACGGCCTCTGAATCCGCCTCTATCGCCACCAGCAGAACTTCCTGATCCACCTGAATCATCTCTACGACCTCTGAATCCTCCTCGGTCGCCACCACGGTCACCACCTCGATTGCCACCAAATCCACCGCCGCCACCAAATGCAGGTTTTCTATCTCCTCTAAATTTACCTCCGCGGTTACCTCCAAATCCACCTCTGTCGCCTCTGTCGCTTTTTGGTGCTTTATCGGTCAACTCAATGCTCATTTTTTTACCTTCATATTCCATGTTGCTTTGATTTTGCAAAATGGCTTGTGAAAGTTCTGGCTTAGTTTCAAAAAACGCGAATTTGTCTTTGATATCAATTCGTCCAATATCGCTTGATGTTAAGCCTGTTTCGTCGCAAATAACGCGCAACAAGCCGCCTGGATTCAAACCATCTTGACGTCCTAATGAAACGAAATATCGTTGTGTGTTTTCATCGAAATCACCACGTCTTCTTGGTCCTCTATCATTTCCACCACCATCATTGGATGCAGCTTCGTTTAAGTTAGATGAACCTCGGTAATAGTCCATAAAGCGATTCAATTCAGCGCTCAAGAACATCTTGATGATCATATCTTTGTCGTAAGCTTCAAGAATGCTCACAGAATCCGACATGTATTTCTCTAATTCTTTTTCATTTACTGGAGTTTCAACAATTTTTTGAATCGTTGCATCCATCTGATTTTTCAAGATATCCTCTGGATTTGGAATTATACCTTCTTTAAATTCAACACGCATTTGCTTTTCAATAGAACGCACTTTGTGTTTTTCTTTCGGGTTGATAATCACCAATGAATGACCTGTTTTTCCAGCACGAGCCGTACGACCACTTCTGTGTGTATAATTTTCAATATCGTCTGGCAAGTTGTAGTTGATTACGTGTGAAATGTCATCCACATCAATACCACGAGCAGCCACGTCAGTAGCTACTAGCAATTGCAAGCTGCGTTGACGGAATAATTTCATTACTCGGTCACGTTGTGCTTGACTCAAATCGCCATGTAAAGCTTCTGCGTTGTAATTTTCTTTTGCCAATTTTTCAGCAACTTCCTGTGTTTCACGACGTGTTCTACAGAAAATCAAACCAAAAATTTCTGGATTGGTATCAATCAAACGCTTCAAAGCTTCGTAACGGTTCTTTTCTTTTGTTACATAAAAAGAGTGCGTTATATTGTCGTTACCTTGATTTTTGTGACCGATAGAAACTTCAAACGGACTGTCCATGAATTTTTTAGCAATCGAAGCCACTTCTTTGGGCATTGTTGCTGAAAACAACCATGTACTTTTTTCTTCCGGTGTTTTGCTCAAAATTTCATCGATGTCTTCTTTGAAGCCCATGTTCAACATTTCGTCGGCTTCATCCAAAACTACGATTTGTACATTGGACAAGCTCAATGCTTTGCGTTGAATCAAGTCCAACAAACGACCTGGTGTGGCCACAATAACAGAAGCACCGTCTTTGATTTGTTTCATCTGACGACGGATATCTGCACCACCATAAACAGCTACTACGCCTTGGGGATTCAAATACTTACCGTAGCCTTCTAAATCTTTGGTGATTTGCAAACACAATTCACGCGTTGGACAAAGGATTAATGCTTCAGGAAGACGTGCATTGCTGTTGATTCTTGTCAACATAGGCAAACCGAAAGCTGCGGTTTTACCTGTTCCTGTTTGTGCCAATCCAACGAAATCGCTCTTTTCCGACAACAAATGCGGAATGGCTTGTTCTTGAATAGGCGTTGGGATTGTAAAGTTTAAATCTTCTAAGGCTTTCAATACCTCTGGACTTAAACCAAGATCTTTAAATGTTACCATTTTAAAATAGCTTTTGGCTATTGGCCTTTAGTATTTGGCGATATTATTTTGGCCAAAACACCAAATTCAATAGCAAAAGAGAATTTTTTTTGAGAAAAATCGTGGACGTGCAAAATTTCCGTGCAGAAAATTGCGCTTCGTTGATGCTTCAGCTTCTAAATTACTCTTAAAGTTTATAAATTCAATACTCCTCACCCTGAGGGGCATGATTCACGAAACTTCAGTAATTTAAAGGCCCTAGACATAAAAAATCACTCGAAGCAACACAAATCGGGCGCAAAGGTACTACATTATTATTGATAGTTGGTGAAAAAAGATTGTTATGCTTATGTTAAAAGCCTTGATTATGTGAGAATAGCAATAGGTTTCTTAAAGCAATATGTTCACTATTACTGAATTATGTTGCTTAATTGACTTTTTCAGGTTTTTCTCGGTTTTTCTCCATTTTTTTGAATCCGAAAACTAACAGTCCAGCACAAATCAACAAGCCGAAGACAGCTGGAATAATTATCGAAGCACCTGATTCGCCCGCATTTTGTATGCTCCAAATTATTTTTCCGGTGGCCATTAAAACCACTACGACCAATCCCATAAACAAACTTCGGCGCCAAAAAGATAGACCCAAGGCAAACATGGATAATGGCACTGTCAACAAAAGCAAAATTTTCTTGGCATCACAAGGGCCATAAAGCCAGTCTTTTTCGAATTGCAAAAATGTAATAACTTGTTCATTGACCTCTTTAGGTTTATTAAACCAAAACATACTGGTAAACAAAGCAAAAATAGTGATGGCTATACCAGACCAAGATTTTTTATAAGAGAAATAGCAAAACGGGATTATGAAAAGTGGTCGGATATACCAACTCCATTGATTATGGTGCCGCTCAAATATCCAATTGAAGAACGATTCATTACTCATCATCAAAATGAAAACGATGCTCAATGCAAAGAATATTGTTGCTATAACTTTGTCTTTATTCAATTATTTTTGATTTGGATGTTTGTACTAAGTTTATCCGCTAAAAAGATGTCAATTATTTGAAATTTATTTCGTGAATGATAGTCAGCACGCAGAAATTTTACAAATCAATAATGCAATACTTGCTATTCATATGAATTGAACCACCAATAGATATGTTATGTTTTTCTGAATAATAAGAAAGCCCTCTGCTTGGGACTGCCTCGAGTTTGGTTACTACTAGCTCAATACATTCTGAATAAAAATACCTCACAAAATTGTGATATACTTCGCTCGCATTAAGCGTTTTCGAGAATCCTATTGTATTGCAAATCCTTACTAAATCAATGGCTGTTTCTATGGATAAGGTATCATTAGATCGCGTGAATGAAGCGTAATGATTGACTTTCTTGTCAAATTCATTCAAATAAATGCAATGGATTTCACAGGTGTCATCACTCAAATCGGTTATGGGATAGAATGACATTAAAAGTATTAAAGTAATCATAGGCGTTCTTTTTAGGAACTTAGCGGAATATTCTAAAACGGCACATCTTCGCTTTTATCGAAATTGTAATCATCGTCATCGGTCATGGAATCCATTTTACTTTGAACAGTGATGGTGTTCGGCGAGTTTTCGAATTCGCGATTGGCGGAAATGCTTGAACCTTGCATGGCGTATTCGCCCGGTTCAAAATCATCGAGGTTAGTGAATTTCACGAGGTGTTTCACGAATTTCAAATGCACTGTATCCAATGAACCATGTCTGTTTTTAGCGATAATAATGTCGCCACGGTCTTGTGTTGGCATTCCGTCATCATCTTCGGTCAAACCATAGTATTCCGGACGATAGATAAACGTTACGATATCGGCATCTTGCTCAATAGCACCAGATTCACGAAGGTCGGATAGCAAAGGTTTTTTTGAACCACCGCGGGTTTCTACCGAACGACTCAACTGCGAAAGTGCGATAATGGGCACTTCAATTTCTTTTGCAATTTCTTTAATAGAACGAGAAATAGTCGAGATTTCTTGTTCACGGTTGCCTTTTCCAGCATTTCCTGCAGTCATCAGCTGCAAGTAGTCGATGATCACCATTTTGATGTCGTGCTGACGTTTCAAGCGGCGACATTTGGCACGCAGGTCAAAAATTGAAAGGGCAGGAGTATCATCCAAATAAAGTGGAGCTTTGGTCAATTTCCCTATACGTTCATGCAATTGTCTGAATTCATGTTCGGCCAGATTCCCTTTTCTCAATTTCTCAGAGGAGATACCCGTTTCTGATGCAATCAATCGATTCACCAACTGTACACTAGACATTTCAAGCGAAAACACAGCCACACCTTGATTGTAGTCAACAGCCGTGTTGCGTGCCATCGACAAGACGAATGCCGTTTTACCCATACCCGGTCGTGCGGCCAATACAATCATATCCGATTTTTGCCAGCCCGATGTGATGCGATCCAAATCTTTAAATCCAGTTGGCACACCACTAACCCCATCAGAATTTTTCGCGGCCTCCTCAATTTGCTGAATGGCTAATTTCAATACATCGTCAAGACGGTCGTAGTTCTTTTTGATATTTCCTTCTGCTACAGAGAATAAGTCGCTTTCTACTTTATTTAAAAGGTCGAAAACGTCAGTTGTTTCATCGTAGGCCATCTTCAAGGTCTCGGAGCACAAACGAATGATTTCGCGTTGTATGTATTTCTGTGAAATAATACGCGCATGGAATTCAACCTGAGCAGAAGAAATAATTCTATTGGTAAGCGAGGAAATATAGTATGCACCCCCAACCAATTCCAATTCTCCTTTTTTCTTCAGGTGATTGGTAACAGTTAGTATGTCAATGGGCTCAGATTGCGAAAACAATTCCTGAATGGTGCGGTAAATTTTAATATGTGACTCTTTGTAAAAGCTATCAGGAGAAAGAATATCTAAAACATCGTTTACTGCATCTTTTTCCAAGAGCATGGCACCTAACACAGCTTCCTCTAAATCAATGGCTTGTGGGGGCAACTTGCCCAAGTCGTTTACCAAAGCATTCGCCGAGGTAATCTTTCTATTCACACGCTCATTTGGGGATTTAGGTTTTGGCTCTTCCATATTGCAAATGTAGCTCAATTTTGGGCTACATTTTCATCAATGTTTATCTTTTTGGAGATGATTTTTTAACGTGATACATGTTTCTGCAAAGCTTGAGAAAAAGAAGGGTTATCAACGAGTTGTTAACATTAAAGATTCTAATATCCTTCAATTATGATCCAATTTAGCCCTTTTTCGATGTCTAGAATTGATATTCGGTTTGATATTCACAGGCATAGTCTATCTTTGCGCCCCAAATTCAAGATTTTATGATCACAGTCAATGGCCTCACGGTCGAATTTAGCGCCCGAACACTATTCAAAGATGTAAGTTTTGTTATCAATCCAAATGATAAAATAGCTTTGATGGGTAAAAATGGCGCGGGTAAATCTACCATGATGAAAATTATTGCTGGTGTTCAGAAAGCCAATCGTGGAGGTATTCAATGTGCTCCTGAAACCAAAATAGCTTATTTGCCACAGCATTTGCTCACATCGGATGATGCAACGGTTTTTGAAGAAACATCCAAGGCTTTTGGTGAAGTCATTGAGATGAAAAATGAAATCGAAGCTTTGAACAAGGAGCTAGAAACACGCACTGATTATGAATCCGATTCCTATATGAGTGTCATAGAGCGTGTAGCCGAATTAGGTGAAAAATATTATGCTATCGAAGAAACAAATTTTGATGCAGAAGTTGAAAAATCCTTGTTGGGCCTGGGTTTCAAACGCAGCGATTTTACACGAAGCACGAGCGAATTTAGTGGGGGTTGGCGCATGCGGATTGAGTTGGCGAAAATTCTCTTGCAAAAACCTGATTTGGTGCTTTTGGATGAGCCTACGAATCACATCGACATTGAATCGGTGATTTGGTTGGAAGATTTCTTAAAAAACAAAGCCAAGGCGGTAATTGTGATTTCACATGATAAAACCTTCATCGATAACATTACCAATCGCACTATTGAAGTGACTAATGGACGCATTTACGATTACAAAGCCAACTATTCACATTATTTAGTTCTTCGAGAAGAGCGAAGGGCACAGCAGCAAAAGGCTTACCAGGAGCAACAGAAAATGATTGGAGAAACAAAACGTTTTATTGAGCAATTCAAGGGAACGTATTCTAAAACAAATCAGGTGAGTTCGCGTCAACGTATGTTGGAAAAACTGGAAATCATTGAAGTGGATGAAATTGACAATTCTTCTATTTCTCTCCGTTTCCCACCTTCTCAGCGATCGGGAGATTTTCCTGTTACAGCACGCGATTTGAGCAAAGCTTACGGTGATAAAGCAGTCTTTAAAAACGCGAGCTTATCCATTGCACGAGGCGAAAAAGTATGTTTTGTTGGTCGAAACGGTGAAGGAAAGTCTACTTTCATCAAGGCTATTATGGGCGAGATCGATTTTGAAGGATTTTGCGAATTGGGTCACAATGCCAAAGTGGGTTATTTTGCTCAGAATCAGGCTTCATTGCTCGATCCAGAATTGTCTGTTTTTGAAACGGTGGACAATGTTGCTGAAGGAGAAATCCGCAAGGAAATCAAGAATATTTTGGGTGCTTTTATGTTTTCTGGTGAAGCTATCGACAAGAAAGTAGGCTTCCTTTCAGGAGGAGAACGAACACGTTTGGCTATGGTGAAATTGCTGCTCGAACCAGTTAATGTTTTGATTCTAGATGAGCCAACCAATCACTTGGATATCAAGTCAAAAGAAGTTTTAAAAGATGCGTTGAAAAAATTCGACGGCACGCTAATTTTGGTGTCTCACGACCGTGCCTTCTTGGAAGGATTGGCCAACAAAGTTTTCGAATTTAAAGACCAACGTGTTATTGAACACTTTGAGACCATCGACGAATTTTTGGAAAGAAATCGCATTGAACAAATCAAGCATTTGGATTTGTAGAATGCATCTCAGTCATTTCACGTAATTTCGTCCTGTGAAAAAAGAAATCTATGCCCGATTATTTGAAATGTTGTCCGATTCGAAGCAGCATTTGGTAGAGAAGAATGCAGTGCGTCGCACGCGTCATTTGACTGTAGCGGTTGAGCATTTGTATCAATCGCACAATACGAGCGCGGTGATTCGCAGTTGCGATTGCTTTGGTTTGCAAGATGTATATATCATTGCGCGAAAGCAATACAAGGTAAACCGAGATATTGCCATGGGGGCGGGGAAATGGATTACAGAGCACCGTTTTCAGCAGGGAGAAACAGCAAAGTGCATCAATGACATCAAGGCAAGAGGATATAAAATTGTGGCTACTTCACCAAGTGCGACAAAAACCATTCACGATATATCGGTAGAAGAGCCAATTTGTCTTTTTTTCGGTACTGAAAAACACGGTTTGAGCGATGAAGCTTTTCAAGCCGCCGATGAAGTGGTAAGCATTCCTATGTTCGGATTCACAGAAAGTTTCAATATCAGTGTTTCCGTTGCTTTGTGTTTACAAATTTTGCGAAGAAATATGGAATTATCATCTGTAAATTGGCAACTGAGCGATGAAGATCAACTTGATTTGAAATTGCAGTGGTGTCGAAATATTTTAAAGAATGGTGAGGCGGTTTACGAGGAGGTGAGAAAGCTTGTTGAAATGGAAATGAACCCGAAATAGCAAAAAATGGTCGGATTACTATAGAATTACGCTCTCAACTCCACTTACCTTATCGATATGACAATCATCGCCGCGAATAGTAAATGCCTCGTCAACAACTTTTTGACCATTGATAATTCCAACGAATGTGAAATTCTCTGTGGTGTTTTTTAAATAAACATGAAAGTTATCGTCCAAAACGGTATAGTAATTTTCTTCAAAACCATAGCTCTCATAACGAAGCGTGTCGCCATTGAGGTTTCTAATGGTGTAAAAATCATCTAGAGTATCTCCAATCACTTGAATTCCAACAGTTCTAAACTCCATGGTGCAAGCCGTTTCTTTTTTGCATTGAAAGGATAAGAGCAAAACAAAAACAAGTGCGGAGGAAATTACGAGTGATCTTTTCATGTCATTGATTTTTATATAAGCAAAGATATTTTCTTTTTCCATTAGATTGTAATTTGCTTTAGAGTAAAAGTCGTATGAAATTAACTTTGTTCACATACAATCAAAGAAAATAGCTAATAGCTATCAATCAATACTGCCAAATTGGATTCATCATTTTTTCCTCGCCAATTATTGTTTCGGGACCGTGACCGCAATATACTAGAGTGTCTTCAGGCAATTGAAACATGATTTCTGTGATGGATTTTTTGAGTGTTGGTAAATCACCGTTTGGCAAATCAAATCGACCAAAACTGCCTTTAAACAGCACGTCGCCATTGATTACAACACGGTTTTCGGCGTTATAAAACACCACATGACCAGGAGCATGACCCGGTGTAAAAAGCACTTCAAAACTCATTTCGCCAAATTCCAATACATCACCATGATTCACCAGATGCGTGGGTTGTGGTGATGCTTCAAAGCCAACAAAACCGTACATCGGCGCGTAATTTGGAACAGCATTCAGGGTAACCAAATCGGCTTCATGCATGTAGAACGGAATGTCATATTCACGGAGAACCCATGCGTTGCCGAGAATATGGTCAATATGACAATGTGTATTGAGTAAGGCAACAGGATTCAAATTGTTCTGCGCTATGTACAAACTCAAATCATCTCGTTCTTCAGGATAATAGCATCCCGGATCTACGATTATGCAGTTGTTTTTATCGTCTGAAATCACCAATGTGTTTTCTTGAAAGTCGTTGAAAATGAACTTTTGTATGGTCATTGTCCGTTTGATGTTTTATGAATTGTTTTTCAAAAAGTCTAGGGTCATTTCAGGAGGTCGCGCAATAAGAGCCGAATTTTCTCCGACAACAATTGGTCTTTCAATAAGAATTGGGTTTTCATGTAATACTTGAATCCATTCTATTCTTGAAAGCGTTTTGTTTTTGAACTGTTCTTTGAACATGGTCTCATTTTTGCGAACAAGATCCAGAGGTTCGAGTTTCAATTTTAGAAGCAGTTCGTTTAACTCACTGGTGCTTGGCGGGTTTTGCAAATAATTGACAACTTCAAATGGCTGTTTGGATTCTTCCAAATATTGAAGTGCACAACGACTTTTAGAACAACGGTTGTTGTGATAAATTTGAATCATAAAAAGAATTTAATTACCCAATTCTGAGAAAAACTTGATTCTCATCAAACGCAATTCTTCTTCGGTATAATCACCATCGAATTCGTGGTAAGCGTCTGTTATAGAATCTGATGCTGCCTCTTTGAAATAATCCATGATTTCTTCCTGATTATCGGAGTCTAGAATGGTATCGATGTAATATTGTATATTTACTCGTGTTCCTGAGTTTACTATTCCTTCAATCTCCTCTAAAACTTCGTCGAAAGTTTTGCTTTGCGATTTAGCAATGTCCTCAAGTGGTAATTTTTTGTCAATATTTTGAATCATTTGCACTTTCAACCCAGACTTATTGACAATCGATTTCATCACCAAATCAGTTGGTCTGTCAATGTCGTTTTCTTCAACGTATCTGGCTATAAGCTCAATGAATTCCTTGCCATAACGCGTAGCCTTTCCCTGTCCAACTCCTTGTATATGCGTTAATTCCTCAATAGTTATTGGGTATTGGAACGCCATTTCCTTGAGCGAAACTTCTTGGAAGATAACGAAAGGGGGCAATTGATTTTTCTTGGCAACCGATTTTCTTAAGTCAACAAGCATGTCATAAATCACATCATCAAAGGCCGCTTTTTGGGTGGCAACAAAGGAAGAGTCTTCGTGGTCGTCACCTGTATAATCACTTTCTTTGATGAGCGTGAAAGACTGAGGATTTTGGATGAACTCACGACCAGCATCGGTGAGTTTGATTATACCATAAGTTTCAATGTCTTTATGAAGAAGTCCTGCAACTAAAAGTTGTCTAAAAACAGCATTCCAGAAATGCTCCGCGTTGTCCTTGCCGATGCCGAAAACGGGATGTTGGTCGTGTTTGTATGAAACAATTTCAGCAGACTTTACGCCCATTATGAAGTTTGTGAGGTATTTTATTTTTTGAGTTTCTTTAAGGGCTTCAACAACTTTCAAAGCATTCAAAGCAAAATCTTTACCTTCATATTTTTCACGAGGATGTCTACAGTTGTCGCACATATTTGAACAATTGCTGTCGTCGAAAGATTCTCCGAAATAATGAAGCAAGTATTTTCTTCTGCAAATGGATGTCTCGGCATATGATACAATTTCATGTAGAAGTTGCTTACCAATTTCGATTTCTGAAACCGGTTTTCCATGCAAGAATTTTTCTAATTTTTCAACGTCCTTATAGCTGTAAAAAGCCAAGCAATTGCCTTCAGCACCGTCTCGACCTCCACGACCAGTTTCTTGGTAATAGGATTCAATAGATTTTGGGATATCGTGGTGGATTACGAAACGAACGTCTGGCTTGTCGATTCCCATTCCGAAGGCAATTGTTGCCACGATAACATCGGCATCCTCCATCAAGAACATGTCCTGATGTTTACCTCGGGTGTTAGAATCCAATCCAGCATGATAGGGCAGGGCATTGATCCCATTTACACGGAGAATTTCAGCCAATTCTTCCACTTTTTTCCGAGATAAACAATAAATGATTCCCGATTTCCCTTGGTGTTGACGGATATATTTGACGATTTCTTTTTCAACATCTCTTTTTGGACGAACTTCATAGTACAAATTATCGCGATTAAAAGATGATTTGTAGACCGTAGCATCCATCATGTTCAAGTTCTTTTGGATATCTACCTGAACTTTGGGTGTCGCCGTTGCTGTAAGTGCAATTATTGGAACATTTGAGATTTTTTCAAAGATTTCTCGCAAGCGTCTATATTCAGGACGAAAATCGTGCCCCCATTCAGAAATACAATGTGCCTCATCGATGGCAAAGAACGAGATGGGCACACTCGTTAAAAAGTCTATGTTTTCTTGTTTGGTCAACGATTCCGGTGCCACGTAGAGCAATTTAGTCCTTCCGTCTAAAATATCGGTTCGAACTTGCGTGATTTCAGTTTTATTTAGAGATGAATTTAGAAAATGTGCCACAGCATTGTCTTCATTAACATTGCGAATGGCATCTACTTGGTTCTTCATTAAAGCTATGAGCGGAGAAACGATGATTGCCGTTCCTTCCATGATTAGTGCAGGAAGTTGATAGCAAAGCGATTTGCCACCTCCTGTAGGCATAATTACAAAAGTGTTCTTTCCACTAAGTAAATTGTTGATTACCAATTCTTGCTCGCCTTTGAAAGTATCAAAGCCAAAATGTTTGCGAAGTGCAGACTTCAACTCCATTTCTTCTACCATAACCTATAAAATTCTTGTCAAACGAAGATAGGTAATATTTAGCGAATGCCAAGAAAAAGTTATTATTTTTTGATGATTTTTATAAGTTGAATTTTAAAGCAGGGCATAACCGCGTCAAAGACTTTTCGATATGAGCCTAATAAACACTTCTTTATATCAACAATTTCAGATCAATGCAGGTTTCTCTAAATGATTGAGTCCAAAAATGAATATGCAATTTACTGGAATCTTTGTTTTTTGTTTGATAAGTTTCTGACCTTATCATTATATTCTGAATTCAGAAGTACCAAATCGATTCATGGATAATGCAAAACAATTTGTTTATTGATTGTAATATTCAAAAAAAGCTGAACGTTTTTTCAAAAAAACAGTGAATTTATGGTTTTGTAATTCCTTATTATAAAACATTGAATATATCTTTTCTTGCTCTATCTAACAAAATTCCTTCGTACTTTTGTCGCCAATTATGGCAACAGAAACAGCGGATAACATGTCCTTTTTAGACCACCTCGAAGAGCTTAGGTGGCGCCTTGTCCGTGCAGCTATTGCGGTATTGATTGTTGCGATATGTATCTGGATGTTTAAAGAGTGGATCATAGAAAATATGTTTCTCTCAATGAAAGATTCTTCGTTCATTACATATCGATGGTTTTGTGACTATTTTGGTGTTTGCATTGAGGATATTCCAATTGACATGCAAAGTACTGAGGTGATGGGTCAATTCTCTTATGCTATAAATATGACTTTAATGGGCGGAATTGTGATAGCATTTCCTTTTATTTTCTACCAAATTTGGGCTTTTGTGAAACCTGGTTTGAAAGAAAAAGAACTCAAAGTAGCGCGAGGCACTGTTTTTTACACAAGCATTTTGTTCTTCATAGGAATTCTTTTTGGTTATTTTATCATTGCACCATTAACCATTCAGTTTTTTGGTTCTTTTCAACTGAGTGAACAAATCAAAAACGATTTTACCGTTTCCAGTTATATGGCCATTGTATTGTCGACAATTTTTTTCACAGGACTATTGTTCTTAATCCCTGTGGTGATTTACTTTCTGGCCAAATTAGATTTAATTACGCCAATGGTGTTGAGGAAATATCGAAAACATGCCATAGTAGCGGTTCTAATTTTAGCAGCTTTGATTACCCCACCTAACTTAATCAGCCAAATTATTGTAGCAATTCCCATCATGATTTTGTACGAGATTAGCATTCTTCTGGCTGTGCGAATTTCAAAAGACAAGATGAATTCAAACGTTTAAGAGAAAAAAGAATGAAACTTCACACCACATCATTGTTTAAAACGTATCGCGGCCGAAAGGTGGTTAACGATGTGAGTATTGAAGTGAATCAAGGTGAAATTGTTGGACTTTTGGGTCCGAATGGTGCTGGAAAAACGACCTCGTTTTATATGATTGTGGGTTTGGTGCAACCCGATAATGGAAGCGTATTTTTAGATGCCACCGAAATCACCAAGATGCCCATGTATAAAAGAGCTCAGCTGGGTATCGGTTATTTACCACAAGAGGTTTCAGTTTTTAGGAAGTTGAGCGTGGAGGACAACATCATGGCGATTCTTGAAATGACAGACTTAAATAAAGAAGAACGTCGCGAGAAACTCGAAAGATTGTTAAGTGAATTCTCGCTTACCAAAGTAAGGAAAAATATGGGGTCCATGCTGTCGGGAGGGGAAAAGCGTCGAACAGAAATAGCACGTTCATTGGCTACAGACCCCAAATTTGTTCTGCTAGATGAGCCATTTGCTGGAGTTGACCCAATTGCAGTTGAGGATATCCAATTTATAGTCAGTGAGCTCAAAAACAGAAACATTGGCATCTTGATTACCGACCATAATGTTCAAGAAACGCTTTCAATTACAGATCGGGCTTATTTACTTTTCGAAGGGAAGATATTAAAATCAGGTACGGCAGAAGAATTGGCCGCTGATGAACAAGTACGTAATGTTTATTTGGGTAGAAATTTTGTGCTCCGAAAAGCGAAAGTTACACCCAAAGATTCAGAATAAAATTCAAACAAAATTTCATCAATATGACAACTGTTGAACAGCAATTATCAGATATGCATATCACTTACGACAGGGGAGAACTTACAGATTCAGAATTAATGACCTTGTATCAGGGTATGAAAAAGCCGCGTTTGATAGAAGAGAAAATGCTCATACTTTTGCGCCAAGGTAAAATCTCAAAGTGGTTCTCAGGTTGGGGACAAGAAGCCATTTCAGTAGGCTGTGCTATGGCTATTCAACCAGAGGAATATATTTTGCCAATGCATCGTAATTTAGGTGTTTTTACGTCGAGAGGTATCGAATTGAACCGCTTATTTTGTCAATTTCAAGGAAAAATGTCTGGATTTACAAAGGGTCGCGATCGTTCATTTCATTTTGGCTCACAAGAACATAAGATTGTGGGCATGATTTCGCATTTAGGCCCGCAACTTGGCATTGCAGATGGAATCGCTTTGGCGGCTAAATTGAACAACGAAAAGCAAGTTGCGCTAGTGTTTTCTGGTGATGGCGGTGCAAGTGAAGGCGATTTTCATGAAGCTTTGAATGTAGCTGCTGTTTGGGATTTGCCGGTAATTTTCTGTATTGAAAACAACCAATGGGGATTGAGCACGCCGAGTAGAGAACAGTTCCGCTGCGAGAATTTCATCGACAAAGGCATTGGCTATGGTATCGATGCATATCAAATTGACGGCAACAACATCATTGAGGTCTATTCTGCTGTGAAGAGAATTTCACAATCTTTACGTGAAAATCCACGGCCTTTTTTATTGGAATTGATGACATTTAGAATGCGTGGGCACGAGGAGGCATCTGGCACGAAATATTATCCTGAAGGCATTCAAGATGAATGGGATAAAAAAGATCCTGTGCGCAATTATGAGCTGTACTTGAAGTCGATTGGATTGTTGAACGACAGTCAAATTGAACAAATAGAAGCCGACATCAAAGCCGAAATTCAACATGGCTTGGATTTGGCTTTTGCTGAGGAGAAGATCACACCAAACACAGAAGAAGAGCTTGCTGATTTATTCAAGTCTTTCGATGCCACGGAAATTGCGCCCAATTCTCAAAATAAATCAGAAAAACGCTTTGTTGATGCCATTTCCGATGGTTTGAAACAAGCGATGGAACGTCATCCAAATCTGGTAATTATGGGGCAAGATGTTGCCGATTATGGCGGCGTATTTAAAGTAACTGAAGGTTTTGTGGATTTGTTTGGAAAAGAACGTGTTAGAAATACGCCTTTATGTGAATCGGCCATTGTAGGCGCGGGACTTGGACTATCAATTAAAGGCATGAAAGCTGTTGTTGAGATGCAATTTGCTGATTTTGTTACTTGTGGATTCAATCAAATTGTGAACAATCTTGCCAAAATCCACTGGCGTTGGGGACAAAATGCAGATGTTGTTGTGCGTATGCCAACGGGAGCAGGTGCAGCAGCCGGACCTTTCCATTCTCAATCGAATGAGGCTTGGTTCACCCATACACCAGGTTTGAAAGTGGTTTATCCAGCATTTCCCAATGACGCCAAAGGATTATTGGCTGCTTCAATCGAAGACCCAAATCCGGTGATGTTTTTTGAACATAAGTTCTTGTATCGTAGTGTGAGAGAAGATGTTTATGACGACTATTTCACCTTAGAATTGGGCAAAGCTGCTGTTCGAAAATCGGGTAGTGGTGCCACTATTGTGACCTACGGTTTAGGCGTGCATTGGGCATTGGACTATGCTGAAGCGCATCCAGAAAAGCAACTTGAAATAATCGACTTAAGAACATTAGCACCATTGGATTACGATACTGTTTTTGAATCAGTTCGTAAAACAAATCGCGTTTTGGTCTTGCACGAAGATTGTTTAACTGGTGGCATTGGTGGCGAAATTGCTGCGCGAATTACTGAAACTTGTTTTGCATCGTTGGATGCACCTGTACTCAGATTGGCTTCCTTGGATACACCGATACCTTTTGCAGCCGATTTGGAGCAGAACTTTTTCCCGATTCAGCAATTGGATGAAAAAATTAATCAACTCCTAGCGTACTAAAAACGAATTACTTGGGTCTTCCCTGAGTTCCAAACGGTATGAATTTTAATATTTTTGACTAACATTGCAGCGTTTTTCATCGTTTAAACAAAGCACTAAAAAAGGAAATTATGTCAATATATCTAGATTTTGAAGAGCCTATTAAAGCGCTCCATGAAGAGATTGAAAAGTTGAAAGAAGTAGCCGGAAATACAGAATTGGACATGTCCGATAAAATTGAGGCTTTGGAACAAAAACTTCTTGATAACACCAAAGAAATATACGCCAACTTGACGCCATGGCAGCGTGTTCAATTGTCTAGACATCCTGAGAGACCTTATACTTTGGCTTACATCAATGCCATCACCAATGGTAATTTTCAAGAATACCACGGTGATCGCTCTGTTGGTGATGACAAAGCCATGGTTGGCGGGTTTGGCTCGATTGACGGTCAAACCGTTATGTTTATTGGACAGCAAAAGGGAGTTAATACCAAAATGCGTCAATATAGAAATTTTGGGATGCCTAATCCAGAGGGCTACCGCAAAGCGTTGAGATTGATGCGTTTGGCAGAAAAATTCAACAAGCCTATAGTTACTTTGATTGACACTCCAGGTGCGTTTCCGGGATTAGAAGCCGAAGAGCGCGGACAAGGAGAAGCCATTGCACGAAATATATACGAGATGATGCGCTTAAAAGTACCTGTAATTTGTATTATCATCGGAGAAGGCGCTTCAGGTGGTGCTTTGGGAATCGGTGTTGGAGATAAAGTTGTGATGTTGGAAAACACTTGGTATTCCGTAATTTCTCCAGAATCCTGTTCATCAATCCTTTGGCGCTCATGGGATTATAAAGAAACTGCTGCAGAAGCCTTAAAACTAACATCGGCTGACATGAAAAGATTGGGTTTGATCGATGACATCATTCAGGAGCCAGTTGGCGGTGCGCATAGAAATCATGAAGGTGTTTTTGAAGCAACAAAGAAAGCCATCAAGTCATATATCAAAGAACTTTCATCTTTACCTACTGGTGAATTGATTGAAGCACGTATTGAGAAATTCTGCAAAATGGGCGTTGTCAATGAATAAGACTGTGATTTATACGCTTTATTGGCTTTTGACAATTAGCTTCGGATTTTTGACTTTCTCATGCTCAGATTCCTTTGATGATGAGGCAATAAATGGTGATTTTGCTGACCAAATTATTGCATTTGAAGAGGGTGATTTGAAAGAATATGTTCTTTCTAAACTCAAATTAAATCCTGATGATATTGGCTCTTTCGAAATGAAACGCGCTCACTTGAATGCAGATGGGCAAGAAGATGGATATATTTTCATCAATTTAGCACCAAAAGCTAAACGCGACATGGAAAGCTCGAGTAATCCTGCGCGCTTCCATGATGCAGGCTATATCGGAGATTATAACTTTATTTTTGTCTGGGACGGTGCAACACAAAAAATGGGTACACCTTTTAAACTTGTTGGCAATGGTTTAATTCCACTAGAGGTTGCTCTTGTTAATCTACTTGACCCTGGGTACAAAACAATTGCAGCTACATATCGTGTGCAAAATAGTGTTTTCCAGACCTATTTCTTGAATGTTGGAGGCTCATTAATTCCAGTTTTTTCATATCTCATCGTTGATCAATTGGGCACGGATGATATGCAAGTTTATGTGCATAAATTAGAAGAAAATCCAAGCCAATTGGAAATGGATATTGTGATTTATGAGGGTCTTTGGTCGGATTACGATAAGGAAAAGGCCGCTTTTGCTAAAAATGATTATCCGCTTGGAAAGATATCCACTACTGGAAAAGAAATTTATCGTTTCTTTTTTGACCCACGCTCAGGGAAATACGCGACCAATAGTCCATTGCCGACTGTTGAGGATTAATTAAATACAAAAACCTCATATCCGCCTTTGAAAATTTTGTTTTCAATCAGTTTATATTGATTGGATAAATCGTTCAATAGTTTTCTTTCGCCATAAAGGAATTCCGAACCAGCATCAATAAGCACGATTGGTTTTTTGAGATTTTCCAGTTCAATTTCGTGAAGTCCATGAATCGGGTAGATGCCTCTTTCAAATAATGAATGTCCTTCTTTTATGGACTGAAAAGCTGCTTTATCACCGTGATAGATAAAGGTCAAATCATAATGCGTTGGGCTGATTATATAGCTACCATCAAATGATTGGGCATACGCAACCAATTTATCAGATTCCCGATTGTGCGTTCGAAATGGATTGAAACCTAAGATAAAAACGATGATGGGTAAAATAATGATTTTCAAATTTTTACCAAACAGACTTAGGATAAAATAACCGAGCATTCCGAAAAAACCAATGCTCAAGAAAAACAAGTAGCGATCCAGGAAAACTGAACTGTTCCCGAGCCAAGAAATTATAAATGCGCTGAGATAAATTCCAATTGTCATCAAGGATATAATTCCAATCGGACTGTGCCATTGAAATGTATTCAGCTTTGGAAATTCTATTTTTTTGCGAATGAGGAAGAATGTGAGAATAACAACCAGACTAAATAAACAAATTGGTCCATTGAAAAACTTATTGATGAATCCGTAGATTAAAGTCCAATGTGGTCTTTCAACCCAAGTACCTGCAGTTTGAACATGATCCAAGCGCGCTATAAAGATTGGAAGATAAGGCATAAGTGCTGCTGAAAAGACCGCAAGCATCACTAGAAATGACAACCAAGATTTACTACTCTTTTCCTTGAAATTCAACAGGATATGAATGAAAATAATAAATGGAATTACGAGAATTGAGATGTAATGGGTATAAAACAGCAATGCGCACAAAACACCCAAAAACAAACTTGTTTGCCACTTGATTTTCTCTCTCAATTGAAGAATCACAAGCAAAGTAGCTGCGAATAGAACACTGAAAAGGGAAAATGTTCTTGCTTCAATGCCAAAGCTGTGATGAAAGTTGGACAATGTGAACATCAGCATAAGTAGTAATCCCAGATTTTCATTGAGCACTTTTTTTCCTATTTGAAATAACAACGGTAATGTTAATAGGCTAAAAATCAAAGACAAAGACCTCACGCTAAAAGCCGATATCCCAAACCATTTGATCCAAAAATGAAGCAGATAAAAATGAAGGGGAGGATTGTTTTCTGTGATAAACAGCTGAGACAAATCGTCTAACTCCTTTTGTGCATGGAAGATAGAAAACGGCTCGTCTAAATCAATACTCAAGCGATTGATAAACATCAAACCGAGTATCAGTTTTACCAAAATGATGGTCAGGAAGGCTATTTTTGTTCGCTTTTCTATGCTTTATTTATTTGACGCGATTCATTCCCATTGCGCTCAACAACCAATTTGGTAGGCGTGCTCCGGGCTTTTTGTTTTTCAGATTGATGTACCAACCCAGTTTTTTCATCACTGGAACTTTGTGTGTTTCAACAAATTCAATCAAAGCGCCATCTGGGTCTTCGATGTATGAAAAACGTCCACCTGCTTCGCCCATGTCGAATGTTGATCCACTATCCACAGTGAAAGGAAAGCCATTCGACTCGCATTCTTTTTTCAAAGCTTCCATGCCCTGGACATCAAAACACAAATGGATAAAGCCCCAATCGCCCCAAAATCGGTTTTCAAAAATCTTGCGAACATCTGTGCGCTCTAAGGATTCAACCAATTCGATATGTGTTGGTCCCAATAATTTTGAGAAAGGTCCGATGCGCTCTTCTTTATGCGTCAACAAAACACGACGGAATTTTGTGTTTCCTTGTGGCAAGGCCGAAAAACAATCAAAATTGCCAGTCGAATCATAAACAACAGTATCATAGCCAAGAATGTCGCGGTACAATTTTAAAGAGCGCTCCATGTCACTCACACCGATCAAGGCTCCAGCAACACCACCCGTGCAACCCGGATGTTTAGTTTCCTTGAACCAGCCTGAACCTTCAACAACTTGAAACAAATTTCCATTCGGGTCTTTCACAAAGAAACTTAAAGAACCATCTGGTGCGTTTTGTGGTTCGTTTTGAACATCGGCACCATTTGATTTCATAAACTGATAAGAAGCTTTTACGTCACGAGATTTGATTCGACAAGCATAAAAACCCAAATCTCCAAGTTGAATATCAAAATTGGCTTTTTCCGTATTTCTGCTGGTGTATTGCCAAATTTCAAATCCGCCTCCGCCTTGCATACTTAAGGCTAAAGTGGCCGTTCTTGCTTGGACTTTGTCTCCTGTATAATCAATCATCAGCGGGGCTTCTGCGGCTTCCTCAAAGATTTTCACATCAACTCCGAAGAATTTTCTATACCACTTCCAAATTTCTTCAACATTAGGCACTCCAACACCCATTTGTTGTATTCCACAAATAATTTTCTCCATAATCTTTTAAAATTTCGTTTGATTGTTTTTAACCATTCGTTTCAATAGTGGGCTAGGGCGGTAGCGGTCCTCACCGTATTCTTCAAAGAGCTCATTGAGTTTGTTGAGCAAGTCTGAAATGCCAAATTCTTCAGCCCAAACCAAAAGTCCTTTCGGGTAATTTACCCCTTTTGTCATCGCCAAATCAATATCTTCTTTAGAAGCAATATTCAAAAACAAGGCATCCGCGGCTTCATTCATCAACATCACCAAAATGCGTTCGTAAATATAGCGGCCTAATGTTTCATCTTGATTGGGCTCTGGAAGATTCGTTCCTTCTGTGTAATTATAATAGCCGCGACCCGATTTTCTACCATAGAATCCGGCTTCGCTGTGGCGTTTTTGTGTCAACGAAGGTTTGTATCTTGGGTCGTAATAAAATGCTGCGAAAACACTTTCAGTAACCGCATAATTGACGTCGTTGCCAATATAATCCATCAAAGTGAAAGGTCCCATTCTAAAGCCACCAAAATGTGTCATGGCCCAATCGATTGTAGCAAAATCAGCCAAACCTTCTTCATAAATCCGCAAAGCTTCACCATAGAATGGACGAGCGATTCGGTTCACAATAAATCCTGGCGTATCTTTGGTGAGCACGGTTACTTTCTTCCAGCCATCAATCAACGATTTCGATTTTTCAATAGTTTCTGCTGATGTTTGCACGGCTGGAACTATCTCCACCAAGGGCATTAAGGGAGCAGGATTGAAGAAATGGATGCCTACAATTCTACTCGGATTTTTCAAAGCTGCGCCTATGGAAGCAATGGAAAGTGAGGATGTGTTACTCGCCAAAATTGTGTCATCAGCAGTGATTGCTTCCAACTCGGCAAAAACTTTCTTTTTAATATCCAAGTTCTCAATGATTGCCTCGATGATTAAATTGCAATTTTCAAAATCTTGTAATTCGCTGGAAAACTGAATTCTGCCGAGAATAGCAGCTTTATCAGCCTCCGAAATCTTTTGTTTTTCGACCAATTTGTCGTGTACTTTGTTCAACGAACTCTGCGCTTTTTGCAACTGATCGGCATTCACATCCACCAGCACCACTTCGTGACCACAAGTAGCAGCAACTTGTGCAATTCCGCTCCCCATTGTGCCCGCTCCTAAAACTCCAATTTTATACATGTTTCAAAATTTTCGACGCAAAAATAATATAATAAGCAGATTATACACCGAGCATCATACAACGTGCACTCCCACCTCCAATTTTTTCAATCGTTGGAATGGCCACTGAAATAATCTCAACTTTTTTGCCAATCAAGTTTCGTGTTTCATCTGAAAATGATTGAAAAGCTGTTTCGCTCATGATGAGATAAGGCTTGCTAGATTTATCATTTACCTCCAAACAATTTCCAGCAAATTGAGCCATTTGTTTGAAATCAATGGTGATAATCAAATTTCCTGATTCCCTTAATTTATTCATCACCATGGCTCGTTCAATCGGATTCGAAATGCACTCTTCGCAAATCACAGTAACATTTTCCCCAATCGACAAGAGCACGTTGGTATGGTAAATGGCGTGTCCGTTCACATCATGCGCTTCGAAACTTATTGGTGTGAATCCTAGTTTTTGGCAAACAAGTTCGAAAGCCGTGACATCGGATCGACTGGCAATGGCGCAATAAGC
>DIUF01000029.1 GCA_002422285.1 Flavobacteriales bacterium UBA6165
GTTCTTTACTACTTTTTGCCATTCCATCTATTCCCATTTTATATCACAATGGTGGCATTTTACATGCGTTACCGCGTAACGTTTTGGGAATTTGAACCATGCCAAAAACGGCACTCTTCACCAGCAATTGATTAATCAAATAACCCATCTGCATAAATTGAAAGTAGTTTTTTAACGCTTGGTAACTTTTACGCGCCCATTTATGCTCCAGACCATAGCCGCCATTTTTCAGTGTATTAAAACCTTCATTCTCGATTTTCCAGCGTAAACGCCCCGTATAACTGCTAGCCGCAATATTTTTCTTGTTCAAAGGCAAGTTGGTAATGTGGACGAAGTGTTTCTCCTCTATTTTTATTACCTCCACGCTACCATCCGCATTTTTTTGTGTTGTAGTAACGGTTCCGCAACATTCCTGCCAATTGACCTTATGTCCCTTGTAGTCAATTTGATCTACCCAGCAAAAAAACTGTTCGGTTTTTTTGTTCCCATCTGATGAATAAAATATTTCTGTATATAGGTTCTTGGCTTGGCGTGGCTTTAAGGCCAATACCTCTTCCCAAACTGTTGGTAAATTACCGTTTTTAAAAGTAACCAGATAGGCCCATCCATTGGTTTTGCAGATCGTAAAAAAAAACCCTCGTAGGGGTAAAGTGCGTCGGCCAAAATTATAATGGGAAGCCTGGGATAAATCTTTTTCAATTTTGCGGCCAAGCGCGTGAAAGCCTTGCGCTCACAGTCCTGCTTATCATACTCATCATTTTCAGGATTTTCGATCCATTCCGAAGCAATCGAAATTGAGAAACCGTTAGGTGTAACCAGACGTGCATCCAGTACTTTGTGTGAGTAGGTTGTGATGCCATTTTTTGATGTTTGGTGCAGACATTCCTCACAATGGTGGTGATCAAAACTGACGACCCCTGTTCCATCCACCGCGATACGATACCAGTGACTACGGTAGCGACTTTTATAAAACACCTTACGTTTGAGCAGAACTTGCACCATTTTTTGATTGAACTGCTCAACTTGGGCTTCATTCAGCAATTCAATGACATTGTGGGTGGAATCCCCCCCCCGTGAGGCATGGGAAAGCCGAATAGCTTTTTAAAGTTTTTCTGGAACTGAAGGTCTTTGCGCTTTTGGTTATATTCATTGCGGGAACCCGCTTTGAATATAAACATGGCGAGACAAGCGGTCAAATGAGCCGCCAATTCAAACTGAGATGCTTTTTTGCGTGGATCGTCTATCTCACGCATCCAATCAAACAACTCAGGGAAGTGATGGGTGATGGTGGTATAAATTTGGTAAATCAGCTCGGTTTTCTTTGCTTTTTGTGCTCGAATGGCCGCTTGTGCTAACTTTTTCTCACGTTTTTTTTCTTTTTTAAGTCGACGCTGCAAAGTTTGTGCGTTAAGGCTTTTGGCTTTTTTTCATTGAGGGCTCATCATTTAAAAGTAAAATTAAAAAAATCGGGGATTCTCTTCTAACTAAAACAGCCCGACAAATATATTTTCATTCCATCGTAAGTTATTGTTTTTTTATAGTTGATTTGGATGCTCTGAATTGCTGCCCCAGTTGAAATTTCACCATGGCTTAATGGTAGCTGTTTTCTGGGGTTTTGCGTAACATTAGTTAATACCCATAATTCCCATCACGAGTACAATAGGCTTATTTATAGTGATTTTTCGACCTATCTGGTTTAGAAAGCTTGTTGATAAGGTGTATGCCGATAAAAATGACCGCTAATCCTACAGGTTGTGGAAACNNTTGATGGCAAATTATGGATGCTCGTCATGAGCAACTCTCATCATCAGCCGGTTGCCGACGACTTCTAGCGTTTTCCTGATTTATCATGCTCGCGCCGTTCAAAAAACCGCAAAATAGTATAAGTAAGCCAGCCGACAACGACCAAGCCTATAGAAAAAAAACCGTAGGCAATAGGCCAAGCGACGCCTTGTGTCATCATTGAGTATTCAGACATGCCGCCAATACCTGCCAGTACATTAAGCGGCATAAACACCACGCTGGTGACGGTTAAACGCTTGACCACCCTATTCTGGTTGATATTGATGAAACCTACGGCAGCATCCATCAAAAAATTGATCTTATCGAACAGGAATGCAGTGTGCCCATCCAGCGATTCAATATCGCGCAGAATCTGTTGGGAATCCTCCAGCTGGTTTCTTGCAAGAATCTTGCTACGCATCAGAAACGAAACAGCGCGCCGCGTATCCATCACATTCCTGCGAATCCGGCCATTCAGATCTTCTTCATTGGTAATGTCATTTAAGAGGGTGGCCGCTTGTTCATCACTGATTTGTTTATTTAGCACATGATTGCCAATTACTTCCAAAGCCAGATACACATCTTCCAATGCGTTAGCCGAATACTCGGCATTGGCGGCGTAAAGATCAAGCAACATATCTTTTGAGTCGGACACATAGTTAAGCTGACTGAGCGCTCGTAAACGCTGCAGCCGAAAGACCGGAAGCTCTTCTTTGCGAATAGAGAACAAAATATCCTGATACAAGATAAAAGCAACAACGATGTTGCGTGACACATCATCCTTGTCCAGTAGGAAATCCGAATGCAAGTGCATTTCACCGTTTTCTTCAACATAGAAGCGGGCACTGGATTCGAGGTCTCTCAATTTATCCGGGTCAGGCAGTTCTATGCCAAAAATATCGCCAACCCATATACGATCTTCAAACGTCGGCGCTACCAAATCTATCCAGATAGGT
>DIUF01000106.1 GCA_002422285.1 Flavobacteriales bacterium UBA6165
TTAACGCCCTCTTTGTGAACATGGGTTTTATCTACTTTTACGCTAATGTGTTTTTTGGAGGTAAAGAACATATTGGCTTTTTTAAATAAGCCGGGTGTTTGGCCTGATGGATTCTCGGCATCATCAATTACTGAGGCACGAATGAGCAACATTTCGAAAAGTGTTTCAAGGTCTTCTGAGCTGAGTTTTTGTCCAGAAAAATAGTTGTACTCCAATTGTTCATTCAACATTCTCACGTGTCGAACAAGCGCTTTTTTGCGTTTGCTGAGTTTGTGTTTTTGGTAATATTGAATGGTGTTGTTGGTAATAAAATCGGCTGTTCTGCGCGTCTTTTCAAGATTGATTTTTCCATCGTTTGTGAGTTCAAGCACCTCTTTTGGAACATCGTCGAATATCAATACGCCTCGTTCGATTTGTCCAAAGCTAAGTGAGCAAACAATCGTCCCAAACAATATGGTGAACTTACGTTTCATAGATGTTGTAAAAGTAGCGATTTCAAGTCTATGACGAATCTCATTTGTTACTTTCGTTTTTTCCGTTAGCTTTGAACCAAAATTAGAATTATGAAGAAGATACTATTCATTTTGTTCGCCTTAAATTTGGTTTTTAATGGTGTGGCACAGGAGGAGAATATCCGTCGATTTAGAATTGAAATTGAACCCAACAGCTTTTTTCAGAAGGGTGTTTCAGGTTCTGTTTTTTATACTTTTGACAAAAAAGGACTTTGGAGTGTGGGCGCATATTCAGCCACTTTGGATTTGCCTAAATGGACACTTGATCGTGTCTTTACTGGTGTAGACAAGAATTCGTCAGAAGCACGATTGGGTTTTCAGGCTTCAGCGTCTTTGCGCTATAAGATCAAACTGTTTTGTGCTTATGAGAGTAATCCCTATGTAGGACTCATGCTGGGTTGGCAGTATTTTGATGTAAATCAGTCGCCATTGCCCGACCCTGTTCGCTTAAGCACTTTTTTAATTACGCCAAATGTGGGTTATGAATTCTATTTGTATAACCAACAGTTGTATATCAATCCGCAGTTGCGTTTTGTGCTCTATGCTGGTCAAGAGTCAGATACACCGCTAAGACCTGAAGCCGTGGGTAATTTTTTCTTGTTGCCACAAGTTATTGTTGGGTTTAAGTTTTAGGTGCCACGCTTTATAGTCTTTAGTTTTACTAATGCGCCTGCTTTGCCCTTCCCCTTACCGAGGAACACAAGTTTCGAGGTCAGGCAAGTTGCGGTTAGAATAAAACAAGATTTTTGTTAATGATACTTCGTTTTTCTTGCCTGTTCTATTCTAGTATTGGTTTGTTAAACTAGTACTATTTTCATTACTTTTGAATTCTAATTTCTCATCATTATGGCCGACATCATTTCTGTGTTTGAGCACGATTCCAAAGAAGAAAAATACCATGCGCTATATCCGCAACTTGAAGCTTTGATTGCCCCAGAGTCTGACTTGGTTGCAAATCTTTCCAATATTGCAGCGGCTTTAACTGAGGTCTTTGGTTGGTTGTGGACAGGCTTTTATTTGGTTAAAGACGACGAGCTTGTTCTGGGGCCATTTCAGGGGCCAGTTGCTTGCACACGAATTGGAAAGGGCAAAGGAGTTTGCGGCACGGCTTGGGCTTCTGGCGCGGTTCAGGTTGTTCCTAATGTGGAGGCTTTTGATGGTTATATTTCTTGTAGTTCATACACGCGTTCGGAGATTGTTATTCCGCTTTTTAAACACGCTGAGGTTGTGGCCGTATTGGATATCGACAGTGAAAAATTGGATGATTTTGACGCTGTGGATGTGCGTGAATTGAGTAAAATTTGTCGCCTGATTGAAACGAAATGGGCTTAAGGTTTTTTCTGTATTCTTTCTTCGGCCTGCTTGTTTGGGGTTGTGCTCAAGTTCGTCCTTTGGAGGGAGGGGTAAAAGATGAGCAAGCTCCAAAACCCAATATGCAGAAGGCAAGTCCGGCGCAAGCATCAACCAATGTGCGTCCAGAGAAAATTCGTATTCCTTTTGATGAATATATCAAACTCAACAACCCCACCAAAAACATTTCAGTTGTGCCTGAACTGCCAACCAAACCCAAATATGAGGTGAAGGGCAGGGACTTGATTATTACCTTGAACGCTTCGGAACTATTAGACAACACAACCTATTCTTTCGTGTTCAATCGCGCCATTTCTGACATGAATGAGGGCAACGACACTACTTTTACTTATGTTTTTTCTACAGGCCCATTTATTGATTCGCTTAGTCATTCGGTTTTGTTGATTGATGCCGAAACGCTTAGCCCGGTGTCAAACGCAATGGTTGGGTTGTTTGTGCCTTCAGACACGCTTGACCCCTATACACAAAAACCGAGATACTTGGCTCAAACCAGCAAAGATGGGCAAGCTGTTTTTGATTATTTGGGTCAACAAGATTTTGTGGTTTTTGCCTATGATTTGAAGGGTTCTTCCAAGTTGAGTCCAGATTCACCGATTGCTTTTCGAACAGGCTTATTGGTTTTGGATACACTACGTAAAATAGACACGCTGTTTATGTTTGTGCCCGAAGCACAGGTGTTGAAAGGCCGTGTTTTAAATAAGCGCATTGATTTTCCTGGGCGCATTGGAGTTCGTGCGAATTTTGTGTTTTCGCCAGAAGATGTGATTATTCAATCTGATGACCAAAGGATTAGTTTTTTGGTGGAGGAAACAGGTTATTCTGATTCTGCTGTCTTTTGGATTCGTGCTAGTGAAAACACCAACTACGATGTCTTAATTCCTTTTCAGGATACCGTACTCAACGCGAAAGTGTCAACGCGAAAGATGAATGAGAAAAAATCAGTCTATGCGGATAACTTGATAAAAGATGAGTTGGCTATTCTCGATACACTTACCTTGTTTTTCGACTTCCCCATTTTGAATATTGTGCCGGCAAATTTTTCCATAACCCAGGGCGATGAAACGTTTGAAGCGTATGCTTTGCAGGTTCACAATCACAGGACGCTTAAGTTGGTGGGCGAGTTTAAACCCGATTTGGTTTATCAAGTTTCTGTTTTGCCGAATGCTATTCAGTTCTATGATGAGTCGCTTTATGCCGACAGCATTCAATTTTCCTTCAAACGACTCGGAGTCAATAAATACGCCAATTTAGAGTTGGTCCTCGAGGATAAACCAGATGTGCCAATGCTTGTTCATCTCATAAGTAACGGCAAAATTGTCAGCCAAAAAAGTGTTTCGGCCAATCAAGAATCTCTCTTTTTTGAGTTGCTGCCTCCTGGCGAATACATGGTGAAGGTGGTTTTGGATTTGAATGAAAATGGGGCATGGGATACTGGCTCTTGGGTTTCTAGAACACAACCAGAATCAGTGATTTGGTTTCGCCAAACGTTTACTTTGCGTGCCAATTGGGATACAAAACAGCCATTAGGATTTCAATAAATCAATATATAAAAAACCGCTTTTCGTCATGTTGTGTGTAATCGGTTGAAATAAGCTTTACCTTTGCGATAGCCTATATTGGTGTTATTTATTTTTTATTTATGGAGTACTTGAAATTAACCAAACGAGATGAATTCTCGAAAGAACTAACCCGCCGCGTTGAAGAATTTTTAAAAACCAATGACATACGTAAAGAAGGTCGTTGGAGAATTTTCACCAAAGTTCCAGTTTTACTTGGTATTTATTTTGTCCCTTACATCCTTGTTTTGACAGGTGTTTTTGAAGGTTTTTGGGCCGTTGCACTGTCAGGAGTATTGATGGGTTTAGGCATGGCTTTTATTGGTCTTGCTGTTATGCACGATGCTGTTCACGGCGCTTTTGCAAAAAGAAATTGGGTCAACAAACTCATGGGATACACTATGGAAATGTTGGGTGGAAGTAGCTTGACATGGAAAATCCAGCACAATGTATTGCACCACAGCTTTACCAATGTGCATGGTTTAGATGAGGACATCAATCCTCCTCCGTTTTTGCGTTTCACCCCTGATGCTCCTCTTAAAAAAGTGCACAGATTTCAAGCTTTTTTCGCATGGTTTTTCTATGGTTTGATGACCTTTATGTGGGTTACGACGAAGAACTTTACTGAATTGAAGCGCTACAAAGAAATGAATTTGTTACATGCCCAAGGCACAACTTACCGTCGTGAAATGACCAAGTTGATCATAGGCAAGATCTTGTATTTGTTTTATCTAGTTGCTATTCCGATTATGTTTACCAATGTGATTTGGTGGCATTGGATTATCGCTTTTACCCTGCTTCATTTTGTTTGTGGTTTGGTCTTGGCATTCGTGTTTCAATGTGCTCACGTTATTCCTGAAACGGAATTCGTTACACACGCCTCTCACGATGAAACCAATCCAGAACAAAGCTGGGCAGTGCACCAATTGGCAACAACGGCGAATTTTGAAAACTGGAATAAAGTGTTGACTTGGTTTGTGGGCGGATTGAATCACCAAATTGAACACCATTTGTTCCCTGAAATTTCACATGTTCACTATCCAAGGATTTCGAAAATTGTGAAACAGACTGCTGAGGAATTTGGTTATGCCTACAACTACCACCGTACGTTTGTTGGTGCGATTGTAGCTCACTTGCGCTTGCTTAATCGTTTGGGTCAGCCAATCAAGGCATAGTCCTCATATTATTCCGCGTAAAACACGCTAAAAACTCTTTGTTACCATCTCCACCTAAAATGGGTGAGGGAATGATGCTTTTTGGTTCTAAAGCCAAGGTTTTTGCTCTTGTTTGAATGCGTTGGATCACTTCATCATAAAGTTTTTCCTCCACAACAATTCCTTTGCTGTTCAATTTGCCTTTGCCCACCTCGAATTGTGGCTTGATTAAGGCAATGACTTGGGCTTCAGGTTTGAGAAATTCGGTGAGATGAGGCAGTACTTTTTCCAATGAAATGAAAGAAACATCAATCACACAGAGGTCAACGGGTTCTGGAATTTTTTTGGTGTCCAAGTCTCTCACATGGGTTTTTTCCAAATTCACCACCCGTGGATCTGCTTTGATTTTATCTACCAATTGTCCGTGACCCACATCTACACAAAACACTTTTTTGGCCTTTTGGCGCAACAAAACCTCGGTAAACCCACCCGTTGACGCGCCGACATCCATACAAACAAAGTCTTCTGGACGAACGGAAAAAGCTTCCAAGGCCGTTAAAAGTTTTAAGGCGCCCCGCGAAACCCAAGGCAAATCTTCTTGCAACAATACAATTTCTGAGCTATGTGGATAGGTTTTTCCGGGCTTGGTAACAATGACGCCATCTACCTGAACCTGAGCCGATTCTATCAACGACTTGGCGCGCTCACGTGAAGCTGCCAATCCGCGTTTCAACAAAATTTTGTCTAAGCGCTCTTCCTGCAATTCCATGCCTGCAAAGAAAATAAAAACTATTTTTTCTACAAGTGAAACAAAGTGATTCTTCGCAATAATTTATACCAAAATTGAAATTGCGGAAATCAATTTGCAATTCTCCTCAAATGATTTTATCGTATTTCAAAACAAAGTGCCTATAACTCAAATATAGCTATCTTCGCACCTCATTTTTACGCTTCATGAGCACCAACGAAAAACAACTCCGCTACGACCGTGTTTACCTCAAAATGGCTGAAACCTGGGCCTCTTTGTCGCACTGTAACCGCAAGCAAGTGGGAGCACTTATTGTAAAAGACGGCATGATTATTTCCGATGGCTACAACGGTACGCCCTCGGGTTTTGACAATTGCTGCGAAGATGATGAAGGCAACACCCATTGGTATGTGCTTCACGCTGAGGCCAATGCGATTTTGAAAGTTTCCAAATCAACCAATAGTGCCCTGGGGGCAACTTTATATCTGACGCTCTCGCCGTGTAAAGAATGCGCCAAATTGATTTTGCAAGCCGGAATCACACGTGTGGTTTTTAAAAATGTTTACAAAGACGACAGCGGCATAAACTTTTTACGCGAAGCAGGCGTTGATGTACAAGTGATAGAAAATTAAGATGAATAAAAAA
>DIUF01000006.1:0-4997 GCA_002422285.1 Flavobacteriales bacterium UBA6165
GAATTCACCGTAAGGACCTGAAATCATAGCTTTATCACCTGGCTTCAAAGCAAAAATGTAAGAAGATGCCACGCCAGGGTTTACATTCATCCAACCATTTCTAGCTCTATCCCAAGGTGGCGTAGCAATGCGCACATTCAACATGATTCTTCGACCTTCTGCTGGGTAAGACGCCATGGAATAAGCACGAACCACATCATCGTCGTTTTTCATTACCAAAGGCCACAAATTGAAAGTATCCCATTCCTTTTTGAACTTTTCAGGTTCACCAGGATGTTCTTCAGGGTGAGCAGTAATATCAATAGAAGAATAAGGAATCTCACATTTTGGGATACGGATTTGAATGTATCCACCAGCCTTATAATCCATATCCTCTGGAATCTGAACAATAAATTCTTTTATAAATGAAGCAACGCTATAATTAGAAACAACTTCAGCCTCCCACTCTTTGATACCTAAAATCTCTTCGTGAATATGGATTTCCATATCCTCTTTCACCTTTACTTGGCAACCTAAACGGTAATTATCTGCAATCTGTTTGCGAGAAAAGTGTGGTTCTTCTGTTGGCAAAATATTCCCTCCGCCTGATAAAACCTGACATGTACACTGGATACATGTGCCACCACCACCACATGCAGAAGGCAAGAAAATTCCATTGCTACCTAATGTTCCAAGTAAAGTGCCTCCACCATCAACCTCCAAAATCTTATCACCATTAATAGTAATTTTAATTTTTCCTGATGGAGACAATTTAGCTTTAGCAAATAGCAATACGCTTACCAATAACAACACAACAGCCAAGAAGACGATAAGCGTTGTAGTAACTGTTAAACCTGTTGATAAAATCATTTTATTCGTCTTAATCTATTAATATTCAATACCCATAAAACTCATGAAAGCCATCCCCATCAAACCAGTGATGATAAAAGTGATCCCTAAACCACGAAGTGGAGCTGGCACATGAGAATACTTGATTTTTTCGCGGATTGCTGCAATGGCCACAATAGCCAAGAACCAACCAATACCCGAACCAATGCCGAATGCCGTAGCATCACCGATTGAAGTATATTGACGGTCTTGCATAAACAGAGCCCCACCTAAAATGGCACAGTTCACCGCAATCAATGGTAAAAAGATACCCAAAGCACCATAAAGCGCAGGAGCAAACTTCTCAACCAACATTTCAACTAACTGCACCATAGATGCGATAACAGCAATGAACATGATGAAAGAAAGGAAAGACAAGTTGATGTCGGCATAACCTTCACCCAACCAAGCCAAAGCGCCTTCTTTCAACACATAATTCTCCAACAAATAGTTGATTGGAACAGTGATTCCCAATACGAAAATTACCGCTGCACCCAAACCAACAGCTGTTTTCACAGTTTTTGATACAGCCAAATAAGAACACATACCTAAAAAATAGGCGAAAATCATGTTCTCAGAGAAAATCCCTTTTACGAATATACTTAACGTTTCTTGCATTTTCTTAGATTTTAGTGTGATTCAATTAAGTTCTTATTTCTGCTGCGCTGGATCCAGATAATGATTCCTACGACAATCAAAGCCATTGGAGGCAACACCATCAAGTTATTGTTCATGTAGCCCATATCAAACAAGCCTGTTCCATTTGGATAACCTTCTACAGGAATTGGACTCCCTAAAATTGGAATACCATATAATGAACCTGAGCCCAATAATTCGCGTACAACGGCAACAATAATTAGGATAATTGCATATCCCGTAGCATTGCCTACTGCATCCATAAAAGAAGGCCAAGGTTTGTTACCCATCGCAAATGCTTCAAAGCGACCCATGATGATACAGTTTGTGATAATCAAACCAACGAACACGGATAACTTTGCACTAACATCAGGTAAAAACGCCATCAGCACTTGGTTTACGATAATTACCAAAGAAGCAACTACCACCAACTGAACAATAATTCTGATTCGGCCAGGAATTAAATTTCTCAACAGAGAAATCACAACGTTGCCCAACGCTAATACAAAAAATACAGCGGCAGACATTACTACTGCTTGCTCCACCTGAACTGTAATCGCCAAAGCCGAACAAATTCCCAATACCTGAATTGTAATTGGATTGTTGTCAGACAATGGGTCTGAAACTAATTTTCTATTTTTCTTTGAAAACAATGGCTCTGCCGGAGCTTTCACTTTTTCTGCAACCTCGCTCATCTTATATAGTTTTAAGGTAATTCAAATAAATTTCCATGGTGCGATTCACCATTTCCTCAACGCCTTTTGATGTAATTGTGCCACCAGTAATACCATCCACTTTTTGCGGTTGTGCACCAGAGCCGTCTTTAACAATTTTAATTGGCATATAGTTCAAATTCTCGTCAGCCACAGTTTCAGCTAAGTATCGGTCAGTAAAAAATTTCTGCTTGATCTCAGCACCCAAACCTGGTGTCTCACCGAGGTGATCATAAGAAACACCATAAATAGTTCTTTTATCGTCCTTCAAAGAAACGTAGCCCCAAATTGGACCCCATAGGCCTTTACCTACAACAGGAACAATGTACAAAGTCTGACCGTCTTTATTGGCTATAAACAACGGATATTTCTTAGCATCCTCAGAAATAGATTTATCTCTGTGCTGGGTTCTGATATCGATTTCGAAAGCGTTGCCCTCAACAACTTCGCCCCTATTGTTAATTACATAACTCGGGTTAGAACCAATGTATTTCTGAAACAGTTCCTTGGCATTAGCACGGGTACTTTCTATGCCAATAGACTGCAAAAGATCCATTTGTTTTTTCGTTTCATTATTCTTTGAAATTTGAGGAGCCAAAGAGGTCGCCAAAATAGATAGAATCACTGCCACAACACCAATCAACAAGAAGGTGAAGAGAAAAATATAACCAGTATTATCTTTATTTACTTTCATGATTATGCAACTTTAAGTCGTTTCAAACGACGGTTAATATTGGCTTGGATTACATAGTGGTCAATCAAAGGAGCCATGATATTCATAAATAAAATTGACAACATCACACCTTCTGGATAAGCAGGGTTCAAAACACGAATCAAAATAGCTATACCTCCTCCAAAGAAGCCATACCAAATTTTGCCATGTGCTGTTTGCGCTGCAGTTACAGGGTCAGTAGCCATGAATACAGCTCCAAATGCAAAACCTCCAACAACCAAGTGCATGTATGCCGGGACATTCATATAATCATTGACCCCAATAGCATTAAACAAGGCGCCAAATGCCAAACCACCGATTACAAAAGAAAGCATGATTCTTAAGCTACCTACACCAGTGGCAATCAATAAAACAGCACCTATCAAACATGCCAAGGCCGATGTTTCACCAATGGAACCCGGAATCATTCCCATGAAAGAATCCATAAACGAGTATTTAGCCATGATTCCATCAACACCGTTTACAGCTGGTGAATCTGACAATAATGACTGCGCATCCCCTAAGAAGGTAGCACCAGAGAAACCATCCGCTTCTTGTCCACCCATCCAAACAGTATCACCTGACATTTTTGTTGGATAAGCAAAGAACAAGAAGGCTCTAGCAGTCAAAGCTATGTTCACTATATTCATCCCTGTTCCACCGAAAACTTCTTTTCCAATAAGCACAGCAAAAGCAGTTGCAACAGCCACCATCCATAGGGGAACTTCTACTGGCATTACCAAAGGGATTAGCATACCTGAAACTAAGAATCCCTCGTGGATAGGATGACCTTTGATGTTACAGAAAATAAATTCTACTCCCAAACCAACACCGTAGGAGACTACGATCATCGGTAAGACTTTGATAGCTCCGTAGATAAACTTATCCAAAACATTATCCCAATAAGGTAAATTCCAATTACCAGACTCAGCAACAAAATGCCAATGACCAGTATTAAACATGCCAAAAATCAATGCTGGAATAAGGGCTAAAACAACAATAAACATTGTTCTTTTTAAGTCAACACCATCTCTGATGTGGGCGCCACGGGAAGTTGTGGTGGCCGGTGTAAATGCGAAGGTGGCCAATGCGTCATAAACATAATGCAATTTTTCCAGTTTACCTCCTTTGGCAAACGTGGGCTCTAATTTCTTGAGTTGTTTTTCTAAAAATTTCACTTTATTAATATTTAATTGAGTCAATAATTAAAAGCACTCTTTTTTGATTAAATCAAGACCTGCACGAATTTCGTCTTGGATATCTATTTTTGATGTGCAAACGAATTCACACAAAGCAAAGTCTTCTGGAGCCACCTCGTATATACCCAAATTCTCCATCAAATCGATATCCTCAGTCATAGCAGCTTTAATCAACTGCATTGGAAAAATATCAAAAGGGAAAACTTTTTCCAATTCACCAGTAACAACAAAACCACGATCCTCGCCGTTTAAATTCGTGTCTAAACGATACTTTTTATTGGGAAACAAGAACGTTGGGTACAATCTTGAATTTGAGAATTTATTTAAGCCTGGTGATAACCAACCCTCCGTGAGTAAGAACTTCATCTGATTACCTTCAGGAAGAACCGTTACTTGATTGTCATAAAAACCTATATAAGAATCAGGTGTTTCTTTTGTACCACAAAGAGCATTTCCAGAGATAATTCGCTCATCGGCCTCTTGTTTTGTAGCACCCTCCACCAAAGTGGACATGTGAGCTCCGGAAATGATACGTAAGTACTTTGGTGCTTTAACTTCCGAACCAGACAAAGCAACCAATTTAGTTAAGTCAAACTTTCCCGTCATGAAAAACCGACCAATAATGGCAACATCTTGGGCATTAACAACCCAAACATATTCTCCTTTATTAATAGGATTCGTATGATGAATTTGCACACCAACATTTCCAATCGGATGTTTTCCAGAAAATGAAGTCTTTGTGACACCTTGTGCGGCAGTAAAAACCTCATCTTGTTTGCTTTTACCATTCATTCCTAGATGAACAGGTCCAGATGTCAACTTTTTTAAAACATCAATCCCCGACTGAAACTCTGCATTCATTCCATGAAG
>DIUF01000006.1:5152-14599 GCA_002422285.1 Flavobacteriales bacterium UBA6165
ATAGTTCCAGAAACAGGTGATGCATAGGCAATTGACTCGTTATACTTGTCATGGAAAATAATAGTTCCCGCCTTAACTGTTTCACCAACTTTCACAAGCATTTTCGGAGTCATTCCGTGGAAATCAGTAGGACGGACAGCGTAGTACTTAGAACGAGGTGCATCCAAAGTTATTTTCTCCGCCTCACCAACCAGCCTGATATCCAGTCCTTTTTTCAAAGATATTGTCTTAGACATGTGAATTGTGTATTAAAATTCGGGGGCAAATTTATACATTTGTTTGGATAACTAAACAGTGTAAAAAGCAAGAAGTTTAAGAAATGTTAATTTAAACTCATTCTAAACTATTCCTGATGAACATCATTTTTTTTTAAGAGATAAGCAATACATTTGCAAACACATCGTTATGAAAAAAAATGACTATACACAATAAAATATCATCAGGAATAAAAATCAGTGTACAAGTTTCATTGAATGAGGATATCTCTATAATTGAACAATCAAGATTTTTCTTCAATTATCAAATTACAATTGAAAATAATAATCCATTTGCCGTTCAGTTACTCAGGAGACATTGGGAAATTTTTGACAGCCTGCACATGCCCAGAATTGTTGATGGCGAAGGCGTAATCGGATTAACACCCCTTCTGGAGCCAAGCCAATCGTTTTCTTATACATCAGGTTGTGATTTGCACTCAGAAATCGGCTTCATGGAAGGTTATTATACCTTCTTAAATCTTGTTAACGGTGATACTTTTGAGGTAGAAATCCCAAGATTTGATATGTGCTTCTACGGAAAGTTGAATTAATCTCATCGCGCTAAATCTGTCCGTTTTTTTTGAAAATTATACCCATGAAAAGTTTTATTTTTTTGTTTTTCGTTCTATTTCTTGGACTGTCAACTTCGCCTGCTTTGAGCCAACAAGAAAATAGCTTGTTCATCGGAGGAACAGCAAGTCTAAACTTCATTTCATCTAAACCCATCACCAATAGCCCTTGGGATGAGGCCACAAACCGATATCTCATTTCCATCAAGCCAGAACTAGGACTGGCATCTGCTGATGGCAGTAGCTTTTTTGGGTTTGGGTTAGGCATATCTTTATCAAAAGGAATGAATTTTAATGTAGATGAAAGATTCATCGGCGCACTTGTTGGTGGTTATTATAGAAAAGTTGTTTTGTTGAAATCGCCAATACTACCATTTTTTGAAGCAGGACTCGATGTTATTATTGGACAATACAAGATTCAGCAGGCTTCTTCCGATTTTTTTGGCAGCATGTTGTACAGTCGTGTTGGACTAATGTACGCTCCAGAAAGCAAATGGCGTATGCTATTTGGAATGAACTTTTTTTCATTGCAATATGATCGTTACTCGAGTAACCAGGTTTTTAGAGCTGGTCTGCACAACATTGGATCCTTGAACATTAGTATTATTCGACTATTTTAGAATCAAATGCAACTTAGTTGCAAAAATTAATATCTTTGCAAAAAGTTTTATCATGATGCGCTCTGTTTTCCTTTTATTCGCTTTGAGCTTGTTTGCTTGTAAAAAATCTGATTTGGTTCGACCAACTGCATCCAATGTTACAGTGAACAACACCGCTGAAGGCTCAATACTTGATTTCAACCCCGGCGACACAATTGTGGTGCGTGCCTTTCTTGAAGACAATCAAGAACTTGGGCAATTCAAAATTGATATTCATCAAGATTTTGATGGACACAGCCACAAAAGCACAATGACGCCTTATGCTGAAATTCGAATCAAAACGATTAGCGGCGTGACCTATAATTTGGAAGAAACTTTTATCATACCAGACACAACGGCTTCGGGGATTTATCACGGAACCATTCAAGCTTTGGACGCTGAAGGAAACACATCTTTGCCTCAAGTTTTCTATTTCAATGTTGTTCGAAACAATCAACCGACAATTGAAATGAACTTGCCGGCTACAATCTCAGCGGGCGCAGTTTTAAATGTTGATGGCGTTTTGACAGCAATTGGAAACAACGTGCATTTAACAAAGGTTCAAATTCGCATCCGTTCAACCAAAACAGGAAACAACCTGCTGAACCAAACTTACAATCTAAGTGGTTCACCAACAACGTGGAACCCTTTTGTGAATGGAAATGTATCTGTAGCAATTCCATCTGATGAAAACCAAAAAATAATTTTCCGCATTCGAGTTGAAGATTCTAACGGAAATAATACTATTTTTGAATCCGAAATAATTATTGTTTAACCATTTTAGCGACTCTCAGCTTGCACTAATGAGAATCAGGTTTTAAAAAGGAATTAGAGAAACTCTCGAAAACTTTGGATAAACCGCAAATTTTAAAAGAGGCTATCTAACCATGAAAGCCTCTTTTCTTTTAAACAAACATGACAGCATCAACATCAAAAAAAGAATGGTTTGCAACTTGGTTCGACACGCACTATTATCATGTGTTGTATGCCAATCGCGATGACCAAGAAGCCGAATTCTTCATTTCCAATTTGATGGAATTGCTGAAGCCTAATCCTGAAACAGCGTCAATTTTGGACTTGGCTTGTGGAAAAGGACGTCACAGCATATATATGAACAAATTGGGATTCAATACAATGGGTGTTGATTTGTCTGCTCAAAGCATTGCTCATGCTCGCCAATTTGAAAATGAAAATCTACATTTTCAAGTGCAAGACATGCGGGAGCCATTAAAGGCAAAATTCACCCATATCTTTAATCTTTTCACCAGTTTTGGCTACTTCGATTCCATTGAGGAAAATCAAAAAGTGATGCAGGCCATACAAGCAATGACCACAGAAAAAGGGATTTTGGTCATCGACTATTTGAATGCCCATAAAACGGTGAAAAACTTGGTGCAATCGGAAAGTAAAACCATCAACAATATCCGCTTTGATATTGAGCGCAATGCTGATGATAACCATGTTTACAAGTATATTCACGTTACAGATGCAGATTTTTCTGAAAGCTATATGGAACGTGTTCAATTGCTCAAATTTTCCGATTTTGAAACATTATTGAATCAAATTGGGTTTAAAGTCACACACTGTTTCGGCGATTTCCATTTGAATCCATTTGATTCTGAAAAATCGGACCGACTCATATTAATAGCACAAAAACAATGATTTCAGAATTTTGGGGCATCACCCTGTTGATTACAACCGTTTGGGTTTCAGGAGCTGTAGTTTATCTTTTGGAAGAGAAAAACGGTAAAAAGCTCATCAAGAACATGTTGGCCTTTTCTGGTGGATTTTTGGTGTCCATCGCCTTTTTGCATTTCATTCCGGAATTGTACCACGACCACGCCAATACAGGTGTAAACATGGGACTTTGGATCATGATGGGCTTTTTGGTTCAATTGATTTTGGAATATTTCTCTGGAGGAATTGAACATGGTCACACCCACAGTTTTAAAGGAAATATTCCTCTGGCCTTGTTCATCAGCTTGAGCATTCACTCCATAATAGAAGGAATACCCATGGATTTGGAATTTCACAACGCACTTAATCATGCACACGACGCCCATGAACATGCACATCATCATGGACACAATCATGGTTCAGGTGGAGGACAATCATTGATGTGGGGCGTTATTTTACACAACATTCCCGTTTCTATTGCATTGACTACCCTACTCCTCAACAACGGCTGGAAACGCAGAAAAACATTCTTGGTTTTGGTGCTTTTTTCTTTGATGACCCCCATCGGCATTGCCATTGGTCATTTCAATCCAAACTTGATTAGTGAAACTGTAGCACAAATTGTGTTGGCCGTTGTGGTTGGTATGTTCTTGCATATTTCCACCACCATCATCTTTGAGTCCACGGAGAGTCACAAATTCAATCTCTTAAAACTCTTGATGATTGTTGCCGGCGCAGGATTGGGGTATTTATTCGGGTAAGGGGAAATACTGAATTGAAAAATCACAAAATCAATAATATTCCAGCGACTCTGAAAAAAATGGATTAATAATTACAAGCCCTCTCCCCAATTTTTTAACTCCTCTTCGCTCCAAAGACTCGGAAAGAAAATACGGCGTTGGTATTTGGGATGCATGTATTTGCGCCAATCGCTACCGCCAGTGGCTTCTCCACCACCAATGTATTTCATGGCAGCGTTGTAATGGGCCATCACCCATGACACATTCACCGTGTAATCATAGTGGCGCATGGCTTCAACCAATTTCGGGTCATTTTTCACAGTATCCGGAAGCGTTTTGAATTTTTGGTAGAGATTTTTGGTGTTGTAATGCTCCATTTTCTCCAAGAAAAACGGCTTGTATTTGTTTTCGAAATTGGTGATAAGCGTATTCTTTTTGCCCGTAGCATGGTCTTTGCCCGCAGCGTGCCAATACAAATGTTCGTAGGCATGTTCGATAGGTGTGTTTCTATCGATTGTGGCGCGGAATCGGAAATCAATTAGGTTGATGGTGTCGGTGGATGAAAATTCAATCAATCTGTATTGTGCACTTTGAAATCCGCTGGCTGGAGTTAGTGTATTCCTGAATTTCATGTATTGTTCCACTTCCATGCCATCGCCCATGATATCAAATGAGGTAGAAAGCATATCAAAATAGCGACTGATTCGGCGCAATTTCTCGGCGAAAAACTCAGCACTCACATCTTCTTTCTCGCAGACTTGATCAATTTCCCACAAAATCATTTTAAACAACAACTCGTTGATTTGATGGTAGATAATAAATACCATTTCATCGGGCAAAGTTGTTCTTTGAATTTGGAGTCCCAACAAAGCATCTGGCATAATATAATCCCAATAGGTGATCGGCTTGGCATGAACAAGTCCTTCCAAATGCACCTCGGTTTTTTGGTTGATGGCGCTGAATTTTTGCTCGAGGCGGTTGAGCAAGTCGTCGTAATTCTCCATAAATTCTCGTGTAAATCGTGTTATTTTGCCATGTAAGCAGCAACCAAAGCGTCGATATTTTCGATACTTGTTTCAGCGGTGATGCCGTTCTCTTCAATTAAATTCTTGATCATGTTTTCTTGTTCTGTTCCCTTGGTTAAAGCCGTATGATATGGGATATCAGAAAAAGAAACCATGGAGTATTTTGGGAAATATTGTTCAGGATACAAGGCATTGATGCGCGCTTCTACCTTTTTGAGTAACAAGAAATCGGGGTCGGCCACCAAATCGCGCATCACGATATAATTTTCCAAACTCAAATCTTGCATGGCATCACCATTGGGTTTGCGACTTTTTTGGTAAGCATCAAAAGCGGCTTTGTAATCGTTGGGATGTTGTTTCATGCATTCGTTCAATTCGAAGCAATCTTCAAAACCACAATTCATACCTTGTCCGTAAAATGGCACTGTGGCGTGAGCAGCATCGCCCATCAAAACGAGTTTGTCTTTGGTCCAAGGATAACAACGAATGATGGCCAAAGACGAAAGCGGATGATCATGCCAAACCTCAGCCACATTGGGCATCAATTCATAAAAATCTGGGAAAACAGTTTTGAAAAAATTTGTGACATCGGCATCAGTTTTCAAATTGTTGAAACAAAATTCATGGTCATCATAGGGCATGAACAGAGTGCAGGTGTATGAGCCATCAAAATTGGGCAGTGCAATCATCATAAAACGTTCGCGAGGCCAAATGTGCAGCGTTTCTTTTTCCAGTTTGTATGAACCGTCTTCATTGGCAGGAAGAAGAATTTCCTTGTAACCATCTGGGATATAATTTTGAGAAAAATTGAATCTATCTGTTCGCTGCATTCCTTTGTAACGTGCGGCAGAAAAGGCACCATCAGCGGCAAAAATCAAATCGGCTTCTGCATAAACCAATTCGCCTGTCACAGTATTTTGAAAAGTTGCTTTACCAGCGTTCATGTTCACATCCACACATTCCATGTTGAAGTGAATTTTAGCATCGCCTTTGTTTTCAGCAATGGTCATGAGTTTGGCATTGATATCGCCACGAGAAACGGAGTAAATACATTGGTCTTCTCGACCATAAGGCTGATAGCTCGTTGAACCGTCTACGTGGTGCATGGTTCTTCCCCACATTGGAATGGCAATCTCGCGAATTTCATCACCAACTCCAACGGCATCTAAGGCCTTCCAGCCGCGGTAAGACATCGCCAAGTTGATTGATTTTCCTGCTGAAATCTGAGTCAAACGCATGTCTTTTCTGCGTTCGTAAACCTCTACCTCATAACCCGCTTGGTTGAGGTAAACCGACCAAAGAGAACCGACCAAACCCGAACCAATAATCATTGCTTTTTTCTGCGCCATACTTGAATGTTTACACGAGTAACAAAATGCAACCCGCATGGTTTAAATTACCTCGTAAAAGTAAACAATAGAGTACACCAACATCATAATACCAAAATGATTTTGTTCAATTTTACACATTTTTGATGTTGTTAAAAAAATAGAAAGATTTTGTTATTATATTAACACATTGCTGTCTTGCAGTCCCGTACATTAATTCTATTTTTGCCAAAAACTCCATTCAATGAATTTCCTTAAAAAACACTGGAAAAAACTTCTGGGCATTATTGTTTTAACACCAGTATTACTTTTCGGTATAGCAACTGTAATCATTTACACACAACAAGAAAAACTTGTGCAATTCTATCTTCAGGAGTTCAATGAAGACATCCATGGGCATATTGTTATTGGTAAAAGTCGTGTTGCGCCATTCCGAAATTTTCCCTATATCTCGATAGACTTGCAGGATGTTCGGGTTTACGAATCAGAAAATGACATTAAAGGACGACCAATTATTGAATTAAATGACATTTATGTAGGCTTCGACTTATGGAAATTGCTCGGAGGAAAAACCGAAATTAAAGCAATCACTTTGAAGGACGGGCATTTAGACATCATTCAAGACGAGGAGGCCAACCTCAATGTATCTCGTGCTTTTGAAATGAAAAAGCCAGTTGAGGAAGTAGCAGAAGCCTTCCATTTGGAGCTCAAAAAAATCAAGCTTATTAACGTAGATGTGAACAAACACAATTTGGAAAACTTGTTCACCATTGATGCATTTATCAAAGAAGGAATTATCAAGATAGACATGAGCGACAAGCGTCAGGTGCTGCATGCTGATTGCGATTTTATTCTATCAGTTGTTCAAGATGGTGACACAACATTTTTCAAAAATAAGCACGGGGATATACACACCGATTTCAAATTTGATTTGGAGCATATGGTTCTTAGTTTTGAACCATCTACCGTAGCTATTGAAAAAGCAAAGTTCAACTTTGAGGGCGTGATCGATTTGGCGAATGACGCCTATTTGGATTTGAAATTTGGAGGAGAAAAACCAAATTTCGATTTGTTTCTTTCCTTTGCTCCAGAGGAATTAGAGCCAACATTAAAGCGCTACGAAAACGCTGGTAATGTCTATTTCAATGCCGAAATTACTGGTAAATCATTGAATACCATTCCGCATATAGAAGCGCGTTTTGGCTGCAAAGAAACCTTCATCTCTAACCAATTCAACAAGAAAAAAGTAGATCAATTGCAGTTCAATGCTTTTTTCTCAACTGGTGATTCGAACAATTTGGAGACGATGTATTTTGAACTCAAAGATTTTGAGGCGCGCCCAGAAGCCGGAAAATTCAAAGGCAAATTAACTGTGGAGAATTTTGAAAGTCCTGACATCAATCTACAATTGGATTCAGACTTCAATCTCGAATTTTTGGCCGACTTTTTTGAAATAGACAACCTTTATCAACTTTCTGGAAAAGTGCTGCTCCAGATGAACTTCCATGACATTATTGACTTGGCAAATCCTGAAAAAAGTCTAGAAAAAATTGACCAAGCCTATTATGCCAAACTGACGGTTAGCAATTTAAGTTTCTCTTCACCTGATTTTCATTTACCGATTAAAAACATATCGATATCTGCAGAAACTATTGGTTCAGATTTGAGCATACATAAAATCGATGCCAAAATTGGAAAATCAGACCTCCTTATTTCAGGTAAACTCACCAATATTCCAGAAATTCTTCACCACACTGATAATGATGTTTTACTCGAGATGACTTTAAAATCCAATTTGCTTGATTTAAAAGACATTACGCAAAGTAAAAGAAATCCAGATGAATTTATCGATGACCAAGTAAAGAATTTCAGAACACACTTCAAGTTCATTGGTAGCGCTAGAGATTTAACCGAATACAAACATTTGCCGCGAGGACGTTTCATTTTGGACGATTTATTTGCAACATTCAAAAACTACCCGCACAAACTGCACGATTTCGACGTTGAAATCAATATTGAAGATGACTTTATTGCACTTAAAAAATTCCATGGAGAAATTGACAAAAGCGATTTAGATATTGAGGGAAAAATCACGAATTACGGTATGTTTTTGCACCCGGAAGTGAACGGAGACACAGATATCGCATTCGACATTCACTCTAAACACTTGATCTTGCATGATTTGATGACTTACAACGGAGAGAATTTTTTACCAGAAGATTATCGTCATGAAGTTTTTGACAATCTAGGTCTTGTTGGAAAAGCAGCCATACACTTTAAAGACAGTCAAGTACATTCTACAGATTTATACCTGGATAAACTTCAAGGCAAAATGAAACTGCATCCACTGAAATTTGAAAACTTCAAAGGACGCATCCATATTGAAGACGAGCATATTGTGATTCAATCGCTTTCTGGAAAAATGGGACATTCGCAATTTACGACCTATTTGAATTATTATTACGGTGAGAACCCGAAAATCAAAAAACGAGACAATTACCTCAAGTTCACTGCGGCACGACTAGATGTTGATGAATTGACCAACTACAACGATCCAAAGCCAGGAGAAAAAGTAGACCATGATTCCGTTTTCAACATCTATGACCTCCCCTTCCCCGATATGCGATTTGAGGTGAATGTAAGTGAATTGAACTACCACAAATACAAAATAACCAATGTGGCCTCGAAACTGCACACCACAACAGACCATTACATCCACATCGACCAAATGGATTTGGACGTAGCTGATGGACACCTAAAAGGAAAAGGTTATTTTGATGGACGCAACAAAAACAAAATTTACTTGAACCCAGATTTCCAGTTTGACCGTATGGATTTGACCAAGTTGATGTTAAAATTTGACAATTTTGGTCAAGACGAATTGGTGTCCAACAATCTTACTGGTAAAATTTCAGGCAAACTCTCAGGTAAAATTCGGATGCACACAGACATGGTGCCAATCATTGATGAAAGTTTAATTAAAATGGACTTCACCGTATTGAATGGCGTCATTATCGGATATGCACCGCTTTTGGCTTTAGAGGATTTCTTTAAAGACAAAAATCTACACCGCGTTGCCTTTGACACCCTTCAAAACACAGTAACTATCGATAAAGGAATGATGACCATTCCGTCTATGACGATCAATACTTCTATCGGATTTTTAATTCTCGAAGGTTCGCAGGACATGGATTTGAATATGAATTATTTGGT
>DIUF01000018.1:0-10544 GCA_002422285.1 Flavobacteriales bacterium UBA6165
CGCACCGAAAATTAAGAGTATGACATTTCAATTTCACCTTGTTTTTGTGAGTTTCTCTGTGATTTTAGGGACTGCATTAGGATACTTTTTCGCCCAATACACCGATCAGCAACTGCCCTATTTAGATGGGATAATTAGCATTGGTGCAGTGGGAACGACCCTGCTTGTGGTGGATAAAAACCGCGAAAACTGGTTGTATTGGATTGCGATTAATGCAGGGAGTATTTATTTGTATGGCCATCAGAACCTCTGGATTTTGGTTATGATGTCGTTGATTTTAATGGTGATGGCAGTGCGGGGGTATATGAAATGGAGGTGATGATTAATTTAGTTTACAGTAAACAAACTACTGTAAACTAAACATCCTCATCCATGGCACATAAACAACTTAAAACCAATTACTTGTTTGTCGATTTTGAAGTGCAAAAAAATCATTTTCTTCGATCAACCCAGTGTGTTTATTAAGTGAATATTGCCCCATGACCACCACTTTAAACCAACTGGTGCTAGATGTTTTAGAAAGAAAATACTACAACGATATCATTTATGATTAAGAATCTGACATTCGAGAAAAGCAATATCTTAACTTAGCGCCACTAAAATTTCCGATATGTCTTATTACCCAGAAAGCGAGATGATGTCCTTTGGTTTTGAACCAGAACGCAGCGAAAACTCAATCAAGACACCGATTTTTCTGACTTCCACTTTTCAGTTTAACAGTGCTGAAGAAGGTCGAGATTTTTTTGAAAACATCGGAAAAGTGCCACACGCTGAACAAGGATTGATATATTCTCGATTCAATCACCCGAATTTAGAGATTGCAGAAGCGCGTTTAAAATTGTGGGACAAAGCCGATGATTGTTTGATTTTTTCGAGTGGTATGGCGGCTATTTCAACGATGTTGATGACCTTTTTGAAACCGGGCGATGCCATGGCTTTTACCAATCCAATTTACGGCGGAACAGACAGTTACATTCGCAATTATTTGACTCAATTGGGCGTTTCCATTATTCCTTTTCGTTTGGATGACAGCCGAGAAAACATCATTGACACCATTGAAAAATCAGGCTTTGCGGAAAAACTGAAAATGATTTACATCGAAACGCCAGCCAATCCAAACAATGAGGTGATTAACATTGGCATGTGTCGAGAAATTGCCAATCATTTTTCAGGCAAAAATCGCGTTCTATTAGCTGCTGATAATACGTATATGGGACCCGTTTGGCAAAATCCGATTGAGCACGGTGTTGACCTTTTGGTGTATTCTGTTACCAAGTACATTGGCGGACACAGCGATTTGATTGCAGGTGCGTGTTTGGGTCAGCAGGAACTCATTGCACAAATTCGGGCGTATCGCAATATTTTGGGCAACATGGCTTCTCCCTTCACTTCATGGATGATACAGCGCAGTTTGGAAACCCTGAAAGTACGCATGGATGCCCAAGCCCACAACGCCAAATTGGTTGCTGAATTCTTAAAAAACCACCCAAAAATTGAACGACTTTATTATTTGGGATCTCCACAAAATGAACGTCAAGCACAAATCATTTCCAAACAATGCAAAGCCCACGGTGCTATGTTGGCTTTTGATATTAAAGGAACTCAGGCCGATGCTTATCAATTTCTGAATAATTTGAAACTCATTAAACTGGCTGTGAGTTTGGGCAGTACAGAAAGTTTGGCCGAACATCCAGCAACCATGACACACAAAAGCGTGACACCAGAAGACAAAGCCCAATACGGCATTTCTGAGACTATGATTCGACTTTCGGTGGGCTTGGAAAACGCTGAGGATTTGATTGAGGATTTGCGAAGAGCCTTACAACAACCATAAAAATCATATAATTTTTTAAGAGAATTTTGAAAGACTTTTGTCTGTGCATGTTTCATCTTTGTATGTCTTGGGGAATTTACTCTTAGCAGCAACAAAGATGACATGAAAACCAATCAAGAATTACAGACCGACGTTCAAAACGCCATAAAATGGGAACCTTTATTGAATGCCGCTGAGATTGGCGTAACAGCAAAAGATGGTGTTGTTTCGCTCACAGGTGTGGTTGACAGCTACATCAAAAAAATGGAAGCTGAAAACGCTGCCAAAAAAGTAATAGGTGTGAAAGCTTTGGTTGAAAAAATTGAAGTCAAGCTCCCCAGTACTTGGACAAAAAACAGCACAGACATTGCAAACGAAATATTGGTCGCACTAAAAACCAATTGGCCTCTATTAGCCGATAAAGTAACCATTAAAGTTGAAGACAGTTGGGTGACATTAGACGGAGAGTTGCCCTGGTACTATCAAAAAGTGGCTGTTAAAAATACAGTGGATTTTATTGGTGGAGTACGAGGAATTACGAACAGCATTACAATCCGACCCGAAACCAATGATTCGATAGAACAAAAAGACATTGAAACAGCCATTTCCCGCAATTGGTTGGTTGACGCTCAAAACATTGTTGTTTCAGTTTCTGGAGCAACAGTAACACTAACTGGAACAGTTCACTCGTGGTATCAAAAAGAAGAGGCCGGACGCATTGCATGGAACACGCCAGGTATTATGCACGTTTCAAATGAAATTACGGTAGACTACCAACCTCGTCAAAGCTAAACAAGCAACATTTTTCAAAAAAACAATCCTTAAAACCATTAAAATGACAACTACCAAAAATTGTATTGACGCTTGTTTAGCTTGTGTAATAGCATGTGAGCAATGTATTACAGACTGCATAAAATCGGGCAATCAAAACTGCATTTCGCTTTGTAGAGACTGCGCAGACATTTGTGCCTTATGTGCTAGATTTGAGGCGCGAGACTCCATCTTCAGTAAAGATCTTCACGCGTTGTGTTCCAAAATTTGTAAAGCATGTTCGGAGGAATGTGCCAAGCACGGCGACCACCACGAAAGTTGCAAAAAATGTGCAGAGGCTTGTGCAGCGTGCGCAAAAATTTGTGCTGAACACGCTGTCGCTAACCACAATCACGCCAGTCTTTAGATAAGCATGATCGAGGTTGTTTGATGTAAACATTTGAGCTAATTATGTAACTCAATGGCCACGAGAAAGGCTAATTTTACAACAATGAAACAATTCAGTTTCAGGTAAATATAAACAATTATGGACACTACACACAACGACAAAAATGGAGCATTCAAAATCGGAGGAAATTGGACTGCACAATCAAAAGCACTTAAAGGCAAGTTTACGCAACTAACAGATGCGGATCTTAAATTTGAAACTGGAAAAGAAAATGAATTGTTAGGTCGCGTTGAATCACGTTTAAACAAAAACCGCGAAGAGGTGATTAACATCATCAACAAAACCGCTTCAACACTTTAAATTCTCTATACACACGGATAAATGTTATGTGATACTTCAACATACCTAGCATTTCGAGAACAGAAAGGGCTATCTCCAAAGGGTAGTCTTTTTTGGCGTTCGAATCTTTTTAATTCAAATTATGAAATACCAATACGATGAAAAAGAAAACCATAGCCTTAATCAATCCCGAGCATCAAATGAAGACTGTCCTTTCAGAGATTTTACGTGTAACCTTAGAACCTGAGTTCGATCCATAATTCAAGGCTCAGATTTCATTTTAACCAGCTGATTTAGGCGTGTTTGCGAAGTTTTAGCGGGCTAAATCGAGTAAATGCATCGACAATCGGATGAGGTAAAATGAAAAGTTTATTACTAATTCCACTTCTAAACAGCCATCTTCTGCCTAAATCTCTCTCAACATAGTTCACTATGTGTCGTTCGATTTAGTTGAATCTGACTATTTATAAGCGGTCTGAGCCCGAAATATGAATCGAACTCAGGTTTAGAAATCAAAAAAGTCAATCCCAGCATATACGAACTGTTGTACGAAACGCCTTTGAGCTTAGAAAGAAGCAAAAAACCAAACTTGTCGGATTTTGACTTTTACTTAAATACATTAAAGTTTCAATTAATCAAGGCAAGAAAAGTCATTTAACAACAAAAATTATCAAAAAGAACGCAAAATCAACGCATTGATTTTAGAAATACAACAATGAATCAACCCAAAATAAACCCAACCTGTCCATTTAAAAGACGTATATTCGCAATTAGTATTCTGTAAATTAAATGCTTATGCCCAACCTTGCATCGGCTATTAATGTATTCGCGATAAATTTGAACACGAAATAAAACACGAAACATGAAGCTATTCATCCAAAACATGGTCAGTTTGCGCTGCAAAATGATGGTGAAATCCGAACTAGAAAAGTTAAATCTCGATTACAGGTCTGTCGAATTGGGCGAGGTCTTACTCAAAAAACCCATCACAGAGGCCGAACGCTTTCTTTTAAAAGAATCACTCCACAAGTCGAAATTGGAATTGATGGACGACAAAAAAGCCATGTTGATTGAGAAAATCATCAATATTATCGTTGAAATGGTTCACTACACAGACGAGTTACCAGCAGTGAATTTCTCGGATTTTTTAAGTCAAGAATTACAAATGGAATACCACAAACTGGCCGACGTATTTTCCAAAACTAAAGGAATAACGATAGAGCGTTTTATCATTCTTCACAAAATAGAACGCGCCAAGGAACTCATCATTTACGATGAATTGAACCTCACCGAAATTTCATACAAACTGCACTACAGCAGCGTGGCGCATCTTTCTAGTCAGTTCAAACAAGTCACAGGTTTAACGCCAACGTTTTTCAAAAGTATGTCCCTTCGCAAACGCAAAAACCTCGAAGATTTGTAAAAGCGCAGCTGATAAATAGTAGATAACATTTCAGCCCCATGGTCTTTACTGTGGGGCTTTTGTATGCCCTGCAAGTCAGTATTTGTTGGGTTTGTTAATTATACAACAAACACTATTTATTCTGTAACACAGCAGGCATATGCTCACAGTACCTTTGTGGTGTCTGAAAATTCATTCAGAACGTAAATTCAAAACAACATGAAAAAGTCACTAATTATTAAAACGTTCTCGCTGCTATTTTTTAGCATGCTTTTTATTAGCTGTAGCGATGCGGATGATAAAAAAGCCATGACTAAAGATGAAGTTGAAGCGGAGCATGTAAAACTTGCATCAGAGGCTCGCGAAAAAGAAATGGCCGAGTACCAAGAAATCAACAAAGCAAAAATTGAAGCCAACGAAAAAAGCTTGGCTGAATTCAACCTCCGAATCAAAAATGAAAAACTAGAGGCCAAAGCTGAGTATGAGAAAAAAATAGCCGAGCTCAACGCCCAAAATTCTGACATGAAAAAGAAAATGGAAGAGTTTCATGCTGGCAATAAAGCCAACTGGGAGACTTTTAAAGCATCATTTGACAAAGACATGGACAACCTCAACATTGCTTTTAGTGAACTAATGAAAAAAATGGGGATAGGTAATAATGAGAGCACAAAATAGATTGAGTAATTCATTGATTTCCGTTTTAGCAATTGTTTTAGTAACTGTCTGGGCAGTAGGATACTTCGGCTATAACGCGTCAAACCTGATTCACATTCTGCTGGTAATCGCAGGAATCACGGTATTTTTTAAAATTATTAGAGATATATAAACACAAAAAAAACAATTATGAAAACTAAAATTATAAGTATTTTTACTGTTATTGTTGCTTTCACAGCGACAGTTAATGCGCAAGAATTAGATAGAAGAGAAAAATTAGAATTCGGTATCAAAGCCGGTTTAAACCTTTCCAACGTTTGGGATTCTGAAGACAACTCATTTCGCGCGGATTCCAAAGCCGGATTTGCTGGAGGTGTTTTTGTAGGTATTCCTATCAATAAATTTATCGGACTTCAACCTGAAATGCTTATTTCACAAAAAGGATTTAAGGGTTCTGGGACATTATTGGGTACTTCGTATTCATTCGTAAGAACAACTACTTACCTTGATGTTCCTCTTCAACTTCAATTGAAGCCAGCACAATTTTTAACTTTTGTAGCAGGACCTCAGTTTTCTTATCTTTTGAATCAAAAAGACAAGTATACTTTTGGAAGCAATAGTACAGAACAAGAGCAAGAATTCAAAAACGACAATATTAGAAAGAACATTCTTGGATTTGTTGGTGGTTTTGATGTAACACACAGAAATTTCTTGTTCTCTGCAAGAGCAGGATGGGATTTTCAAAACAATAAAGGTGATGGCACATCCACAACGCCACGATACAAAAATCAATGGTTGCAATTTACCATTGGAGTCAAGATTTAATTTTTTCTAAAATCAGGCGGTTCACATAGAATCGCCTGATTTTTCATAATCGAGCCTAAGCAACATTTTTCACGAAACAACCTTAGATAATTCCAATTATATTTTGGGATTTTTTTCCGTATTAAACACTTTTTAAATGCAACAAAATGGACACTCTCAATCCGCTAGAAAAAGCAAAGGCACATATCATCGTAGAAATCATTGAATACGTTCACAATGCCGTGGTGAGCCGCACAATCATAAAGAAAACAACAGGCAACATTACAGCTACATCAATGGATATTGGCGAAGAATTGGGCGTGCGTTCGACACCATTCGACACCTATATTCAAATCATTGATGGAGCCGCCGTGTTGAAAATAGACAATACAGAAATCGCACTCAAAATTGGTCAAGGCATCATTATTCCGGCCCATACCAAGCACAGTTTTGCCGCAAACGAGCAATTCAAAATGATTTCAACGATCATTAAAAGTGGCTACGAGGATTAATCGAATTCAGTTTTATAACTTTTAAATTCAGAAAACATGTCAAGACAAAACGAAGGCAAGAAAAAATCGGATAAAACGATTTCGAGCAAAACAACCAAAGAGAAAAAAGCCTTGAAGGCACAAAAAAAAGCCGATAAGGCAAAAGACTCAGAATAAAGTTAAAATAGGAAACTATGGTAGAAGTAAACAAGTTAGGGATTCTATTGCATAAAACAAAAAATAGATTTGAATGCGATGGGGTTTTGAATCCAGCGGTTATTAAAGTTGGAAACAAAATCCATCTGTTTTACAGGGCATTGGCCAAAGACAATTATTCAACCATTGGTTATTGCAGATTATCTGCCCCAATGAGTATCGAGCACAGAAATGAAAAACCATTAATTGTTCCGCAATTCGAATATGAATATCAGGGTGTAGAAGACCCTAGAATTGTTGAGATTGAGGACACATTTTATCTTTCATACACAGCATTCAATGGTATAAACGCATTGGGCGCATTGGCAACCTCACAAGATTTGGTCCAATGGAAAAAGCACGGCATAATTGTGCCCCAAATTACATACGAAGAGTTCAAACATTTTACGGACTTAGATCAAGAAGGGCATTCAAAATATAAACGTTTCAATGACCAAAAATCAAATTTAGAAAAACACGAGCGAGATGTATTTTTATGGGATAAGAACCTCATTTTTTTTCCTAGAAAAATAAAGGGCAAATTGTGCTTTCTACATCGCATAAAACCAGAAATTCAAATAGTGGTTCAAGTTGAAAAAATTGAAGATTTAACCGTGGAATTTTGGCAAAATTACTTTTTGAGTTTCGACGAACACGTAGTTCTTTCACCAAAATATGACCATGAAGTCAGTTATATCGGGGGAGGATGTCCGCCAATTGAAACCTCAGCGGGTTGGTTGCTGATTTATCATAGTGTTCACGACACCATCAAGGGCTATGTCTATTCCGCCTGTGCTGCTCTTCTCGATATAAACGACCCAAACAAAGAAATTGCGCGATTGCCTGACCCCTTATTTTTCCCAGATCAGGAGTGGGAATTGATTGGAGAAGTCAACAACGTATGTTTTCCTACTGGTGCCATTTTAGAAAACGACACACTATATATTTATTATGGCGCAGCAGATAAAAGAATAGCTGTCGCCTCCATGAGTATTACGGCACTGCTCAACGCATTGCTTTTGAATAAAACTTAATCTCTTTTAATTATGACCAAAGATATCCTTCTATACCGAAAGCCAAACAATAGTCAAGTTTGGGGAATTAAAAACCTACCCATATATCCTCCGAAAAAAGAGTCCCAAAATAAGGTCGATTTGAAACCAGAGATTCTTTTCCTTACTTCATTCCCCCCTCGCGAATGTGGAATAGCAACATACACCCAAGATCTGATTGACCATCTAAAAAATCAATTTGAAGACAGCTTTTCGAACTCAATTTGTGCTTTAGAGTCTGATATCGAAAAGCCTATTTATCAAACAAAACCAAAATACACCATCAATACAGATGACAAAAGGTCATTTGCCCATGCAGCATCTCAAATCAATAAGGATGAACAAATCAAAGTGCTTGTAATTCAACACGAATTTGGTTTTTTTACAGCTCAAGCAGAGGCATTCAAATTGTTTATGGAGCAAATATCTAAGCCCATAATTCTTGTTTTCCACACTGTTTTGCCCGAACCGAATGAGTTGATGAACAAAAATGTCTGTGATTTAGCCAAAAGAGCTGCCTCCATAATTGTAATGACCCAAAACTCTAAAAGGATACTAAAACAAGTTTACAAGATATCTGAAGAAAAAATTGATGTTATTCCACATGGAACACATCTTACACCCACAGCTGATAAAAAAAACCTAAAAGAAATCCATCATTTAGAGTCAAAGAAAGTCCTTGCCACCTTTGGACTACTGGGTCCAGGAAAAAGTATAGAGACCACATTAGATGCCCTTCCAGAAATCATCAAACAGCATCCCGATGTGGTTTTTTTGATTTTAGGAAAAACACATCCTACCCTTTTGAATCATCAAGGAGAATCATATCGAATTTGGCTTCAAGACAAAGTAAAAGAGCTGAATTTAGAAACGCACGTTCGTTTTGTAAATGCCTATTTGCCATTACCCGTTTTGTTAGAATACCTACAATTGAGCGATATCTATCTTTTTACTTCCAAAGATAAAAATCAAGCAGTTAGTGGCACATTCGCCTATGCCATTAGCTGCGGATGTCCTGTAATATCTACACCAATACCTCATGCAGTTGAAGTATTGAACAATGGCAATGGAATACTCTTTGACTTCGAAGACGCTGGGCAACTTGCAAAAGCAGTAATAGATTTACTTCACGATGAAAAGTCCAGAGCGAGCATTTCCAACAATAGTTTTCACAAAATGGCTGAGACCGCTTGGCAAAATTCAGCGATTAAACACGCCCTATTATTTCAAAAAATGAGTGCAAATACAATTGAAATCAAATTCAGCTTACCCAAAATCAACCTTAATCACATTCAAAGTCTTACAACAGATTTTGGAATGATTCAATTCTCAAAACTCTCTACACCAGATTTGCACTCTGGTTACACTTTAGATGATAATGCTCGAGCATTGATTGCGCTTTGCAAACATTACAAAAATAGCGGCGACAACAATGATTTGTCTTTAATCAAAACCTACTATAACTTCATTCAATTCTGTTTTCAAGACAAGCGTTATTTTTTGAATTATGTGAACGAGAAAAAGAAATTTACAAACCAAAACAATTTAGAAAATCTTGAGGACAGCACTGGAAGAGCCATTTGGGCATTGGGCACACTGGTTGCGATGAAGGATATTTTACCTTACAACTTCTGTGAACGTGCAGAGGAAATATTGAAAAACGCACTACTCCACCTAGAAGAAATACACTCAACACGGGCGATGGCATTTATTATCAAAGGACTTTACAAACAAGATAATGAAGAGACCCAATTTCTGCTGAAAACCTTATCTCGAAGACTTGTAGAAATGTATAAACACACAAAAACAGAAAATTGGTCGTGGTTTGAAAATTATATGACTTACGGAAACAGCGTTTTACCTGAAGCCATGTTATGTGCATATCTAAACACAAATAGAATTGAATATAAAGAGATTGCCAAAGAGAGTTTCGACTTTTATCTTTCCAAAATATTCATTAAAGATTCTATAAGACCCATATCTAACAAAGGTTGGCTTATGAAAGACGGAATTACGAAAACCGAAATTGGAGGAGAGCAGCCCATAGATGTGGCATACACAATTATGGCACTAGAGCTGTTTTATTCTGTATTCCAAGATGAAACCTATAAAGAAAAGGCCAACATCGCATTCAGCTGGTTTATAGGCAACAACCATTTGAGGGAGATCGTTTACAACCCCTGCACTGGAGGTAGCTATGATGGAATTGAAGAAAACAACGTGAATCTAAATCAAGGTGCAGAATCCACTGTAAGCTATCTTCTGGCACGTTTATCTGTTGAATCCTTGTATCCAAAAAATGCTTCGAAAATCATACAAATTCACAATAAACGTCTTCAAATAAATCAATGAATATAGGTGCAGTAAATTTGTAGGGAAAGCAATTATCATTGATTAAAAACAGACTATTTAAAAAGTTAATTTGCTTTCTTGGTGAAGACGGTATTGTGTTTTTCAAATATTCACTAAACTTGTGCTGTAAAACTGCGGTACATGAAAATAATTTCTCTACTCAACTTCCTGCTTATTAGCCAACTGATTTTTGCCCAATTCACAGATAATTTCACAGATGGTAACTTCACATCCAATCCTACATGGACAGGAGAAACCGATAAATTTATTGTGAACGCACAAA
>DIUF01000018.1:10712-20970 GCA_002422285.1 Flavobacteriales bacterium UBA6165
ATTATTACAGGGGCTTCAGGCTCGGTGAATGTAAACAACGTGCAAGTCAAAATTCGTGTCACCCGCGATGATATTGGCAATTGGACTTTAGAACGCGACACCGCTTTGACCAATGAATTTGTAACAGAAGGCAGCATTTTAGACAACACGCATTTTCAAAGCAGCTATTTTGGTGTGTATTGCGATTATACCCAAACCCGTTCGCAGCATTTCTATTATGATGATATTGTGGTGACTGGCGACCCCTATATAGACACTGATGCTCCAGTTTTCCAGCAATTAAGCATTACGGCCAACAACCAGCTCATGCTTCAGTTCAATGAAAACTTGGGTTTGACTTCTCAAAACGTGATGAATTTCTCGGTGAATAATGGCGTCGGGAATCCAGAATTTGCTGAAATCAATCCCCAAAACAATTCCCAAATCATTTTGACCTTCGAAGACAATTTTGTGGACAACACCAATTATGTGATAAGCGTATCAAACATAAGTGATTTGGCAGGTAATATTGCGTCAAATTTTAATGAACCCTTTTATTATTATGTATTCAGTATTCCTGTGTTTGGCGAAATTAGAATCAACGAGTTTATGGCTGATGAAACACCAAGTGTTGGCATGCCATTGACAGAATATGTGGAATTGTTCAACACCACGAATAAAACTTTCAATTTGGCTGGCTACCGCATTTGTAACGATAACTCATGTGGAACGATTCAAAACAGCACACTTCCTCCAAATGGCTATTTGATTATCACACCAACAGCGGGTTTGCCTCTTTTTGCAGATTTTGGAATTAATGCCATCAATGCCACGTCTTTCCCTGGACTCAAAAATGCTGGGGATCAGGTGAGATTGATGAATCCAACACAAACAGAAATAATAGACTTAACAAGCTATACAACAGCGACTTATAAAGACACTGCAAAAAGTAATGGTGGCTATTCATTAGAACTTATCAATCCGTTTAGTCCTTGCTTAGGAAGCGACAATTGGCGGGCAACAAATAGTATAGTAGGTGGTACTCCAGGGGCTCAAAATTCTGTTTTTGACAATTCGCCCGATGTTACGCCACCTATCTTGGTTTCGGCTTTTTTAACTTCACCGAATACACTACAAATCACATTCAACGAATTGATTGAAAATAGTGAATTGACCAACTTGAATTTTAACACTAATGCCATCAATGAAATCGCCAATATAGTTGTGAATGGATCATACACCAATCAGGTAAATTTGATCTTTGAAGACGATTTTCAGCCCAATGTTGTCTATAATTTTAGCATCACAAACCTAACGGATTGCGAAGGAAATAGCACCAATTTGAATGGAACTTTTGTGTTAACCAGTCAAGCCGAAATTGGGGATATTGCAATCAATGAAATTCTTTTCAATCCAATAACCGGCGGTTCAGATTATGTTGAACTTTACAATAATTCAGATAAATTCATCAATCTGAAAGACTGGAACATGGCCAATTTAAGTAATGGAAATCCAGCGAATTTTAGGATAATATCGTCTCAAAATCTAATATTCGAACCTAATAGCTATTTGGCATTAACGGTAGACAGTGTTCAAGTGAAACAAACTTATGTGAATCATGGTTTTGGGCGCTTTGTGTATTGTAATCTTCCGACATATGCCAATGCCAGCGGCAACGTTTTATTGATTAACCCAAACAGTGTGGTCATTGATTCTCTGAGCTATCTAGAGAAATGGCATTTCACTTTGATCTCAGATAAAAAAGGAAAATCTTTGGAGCGCATCAATCCGAACGGTCCGTCAAATAGTCCGAGCAACTGGCAAACGGCTTCTGAAAATTCAGGTTGGGGCACGCCAGGACTTCAAAATTCACAATATTTGAATCCACAAGCACAGGGTCAGTTTTCAGTGGAGCCGACGGTAATTTCCCCAGACAACGATGGTTTTGAGGATTTTGCAATTCTCACTTATGCGCTTCCTGAGCCAGCAATGGTTGGTTCAATAAAGATCTATGATGAAAATGGTCGCCCCGTGCGTGAGTTGGTCAACAACTATTTCTTCGACCAATCTGGCGAATTGAAATGGGATGGCTTGGATGACAATGGCACCAAATGTCGCGTGGGTCGCTACTTGATTTTGTTTGAGGTTTATTCTACGCAAACGGGAACTACTTTGGCATTTAAAAAGGTTGTGGTAGTAGCGACGAAGTTGTAACCAGAGTTCGACTAAAAAATCAATTGAAAAAATCGAGTATTTACCAATTTTTGGTAACTTTGACTTAAATTTTACAAAAATGAAGAACACTTCGATATCACTCGGCAACTACTTTGATCAATTTGTGAGCAGTCAAGTAACTGCTGGTAGATATAAAAATGTGAGTGAAGTTATCAGAGCTGGACTCAGACTTTTAGAAACTGAGGAGAACAAAGTTATTGCACTTAGAAATGCCATTCAAGAAGGTTTGAATAGTCCGAGAGTCGAAAATTTCGATTTTGACGAAAACCTCAAAAAGCTCAAATCGGAAAAGAGAAAAAATGGCTAACGTTATTCTGAGACAAGAGGCCATTGATGACCTAAATGCAATTTGGCAATACACTTTGAATGAATGGTCTGAAAGTCAAGCCGACAAGTATTATTCTACTATAAAATTTCATTGTTTACAAATTGGAAAAAATCCAAAGTTAGGGAAAGAATATCCCAAAATTGCGGAGAATTTGTTTGGTTTAAATTCAGGAAAGCACATCATCTTCTACCAAATCTTAGAAGAAAGCGATGTTGAAATAATCAGAATTCTACACGAACGTATGGATTTGATAAACAGCATTTAAGATACTCCTGACAACACAATCTCATAATTTGTTCGCAAAATTTGGGGAGATTTAGAACTTACCCAACCCTATTCGCGTGTCTTTGAAGCCGCAACCACTTACCGTCCACAAATACCCACACTTCGGAGTAGAGCAGCTCAACTTCAAAATCATTTTGGTTTATTTTGCCAACGAAAGTACCTGTGCCCGTAACAATTGCAACTTGATTGACAATCCGAACATCAGCACTTTTAATTTTTACACTATGAAGCACCAATTTGCCAGACCGCAAGTTTTCAAGAACATCACTCCTAGATTCAGTCAAACCGTTCGAGTGAATGTATTGTATATTCGGGTGTAATACTGCGGCTAATGAGTCCAGATTTTTGTTCACCATCCATTCAAATTTGCTTGCAGAACGTTGAAGAACGTCTTTGGCAATTTCATCAACTTGTGCTGTTGCGAAATGTACCAATAACAGCAGTCCACAAAACAAACTGATTTTGAATGGAAATTTCATTCCAAAAAAACTAGGCTTTCACGTTGTGATACATCACTTGCTTAATGGCATCTGTCAAACGAGCAACATTAGGCAAAGCTTCTTCCATCAAGGATGGTGAGAATGGGAATGGCGTATCCGACTGAGTAACGCGCATTACTGGAGCGTCCAAATAATCGAAAGCATAGCGCTGCAAATGGTAAGCAATTTCAGAAGAGATTGATGCCAATGGCCAAGATTCTTCCAAAACAACACAACGATTGGTCTTTTTGATAGATTCTACAACCGTATTATAATCAATTGGGCGAACCGTTCTCAAGTCGATGATTTCACAAGAAATGCCTTCTTTTTCCAAAGCTTCAGCAGCGGCAAATGCCACTTTCATGATTTTTCCGAAAGAAACGATGGTCACATCAGTTCCTTTTCTTTTCACATCGGCAACACCAATTGGAATGATGTATTCGCCATCTGGAATCATACCTTTGTCGCCATACATTTTCTCAGATTCCAAGAAAACAACAGGGTCATTGTCGCGAATAGCCGCTTTCAGCAAACCTTTGGCGTCATAAGGATTTGATGGTGTAATCACTTTCAAACCTGGCACGTGTGCATACATCGACTCAAAACTTTGCGAGTGCGTTGCCGCCAATTGTCCAGCGGTACCATTTCCTCCACGAAAAACAATCGGACAGCTGTATTGTCCACCAGACATTTGCAACATTTTCGCAGCGCTGTTGATGATTTGATCTGCTGCCAAAATCGCGAAGTTCCAAGTCATAAATTCAACGATTGGTCGAAGTCCGTTCATGGAAGCACCAACGGCAATTCCAGCAAAACCAAGCTCAGCAATTGGCGTGTCAATCACGCGTTTCGGACCAAACTCATCCAACATGCCTTGTGACACTTTATAAGCTCCGTTGTATTCTGCTACTTCTTCACCCATCAAAAACACACGTTCATCGGCGCGCATTTCTTCTGACATGGCCTCTCTCAATGCTTCGCGAAATTGTACTTCTCTCATCGTAATACTTGTTTTTTATAAGAAAATTTGGAAGGCAAAAGTAGTAAATAAATTGATTCGAAATAAAAGCTGATGGCTACTGGCTGCTAGCTACTGGCTGTTGGGTCTAAAGAGAAATGTATTATCGTTTCTAAGCACAGTTTTGACCAAGTATTGCGAGAAAAAAGACAATTCATACAAACAGATTCGCTTTCCAAGTTGCCCAACCCCAAAGTAAAAAGCTAGCTGGCAGTTGCCAGAAGCTAATAGCCAATCACCAGTTGCCAGAAGCTAGAAGCTAGTCGCCAAAAAAGTTCTAACTTTGACAAAAAATTATCTCATGCGCACCATCGTTCTCGACCAACGTCAAATCAAACAGAAAATCGTTAGAATGGCTTATGAAATTATTGAGAATTTGTTTGAGGCAGAAACCATTCATGTGATTGGAATTGCTGGAAACGGCGTTCAATTATCACAATATTTGGTCGATGAAATGCGCAATATCTCTGGTCAAAATGTGCAACTCAATTTCATCCAGGTGGACAAAGACAATCCCTTGTCGCATGCCATTCACTTCAATGACGCCCAGCTGGATTTGAAAAAAGCGCATGTTGTTTTGGTGGATGACGTAATCAACTCCGGAAAAACCATTCAATACGCCTTGAACCACATCTTAACGCAACCTGTGCATCAGGTGAAAACAGCCACATTGGTCGACCGCAAGCACCGTCGTTTTCCGATTCATGCAGATTTTGTTGGCATCCAACTTTCTACCACGATGCAAGAAAGAGTTGAGGTTTCTTTTGAGGGAGAATGGAAAGCGTTTTTGGTGTAGGAGTTACCCCTCCCAAACCTCCATCTTCAACTCCTCCCCATCAAAAACCGCATAGGTATTGTGTCGAATCCAGTCGCCGATGTTGATGTAGGTGGATTTTTCGTTGAGTTGGATTTCCATAGGCAGGTGGCGGTGACCGAAAATAAAATAGTCGAAATGTTCTTTTTGCAGGATTTCTTTGGCGTAGATAGCCAGCCATTCGTAAGCTTCTCCGAGGAAGATTTCATCTGAATTGCCGTTTACTTTTCGGCTTTTTCTTGACCAGAAATTGGCAACTGCGATGCCGAAATTGGGGTGTAAACGGGCAAAAAGCCATTGACAAACTTTAGAAGCAAAAACCTTCTTGATGAATTTATAGCCATAATCGCCAGGGCCCAAGCCATCGCCATGACCTACGAAAAATTTCTTGTTGCCAAAAGTGAATTGAATCGGCTCGCGGTGCATTTGAACGCCCAATTCTTTCGGGAAATAATCGAACATCCACATGTCGTGGTTGCCTATGAAAAAATGAATTTTGATTCCGCTGTCGCTCAACTCGGCCAATTTGCCTTGTAAGCGAATGAAGCCTTTTGGAACGGCGTGTTTGTATTCGAACCAAAAATCGAAAATGTCGCCAACCAAGTATATCTCTGCGGCATCTTTGGAAGCCATTTCTAACCAACGGACAATGCGTTTCTCGCGTTCTAAACTAGATTTCGCGTCGGGAGCGCCGAGGTGAAAATCAGATGCGAAATACAGTTTCGATTGCTCGTTTGCCATTCAATGCTGGTTAGAATCCGAATATTTGTTGAAGTTTTTGTTCCAACAAAGGACCACGCAGATTTTTCTCTATTACTTTGCCATCTGCGTCAATCAAAACGGTAAATGGAATACTGTTCACACCATAGCTGCGCGATAACATGCCATCCCAACGTTTCAATTCGCTGATATGATAAGGCCAAATCAATTTATCTGATTCAATAGCGCGCATCCAAGCGTTTTTATCGGCATCCAGTGAAACACTGAACACGGTAAATCCCTTGTCTTTGTATTTTTCATAAAGCGCAACTACACCTGGATTCTCTTTGCGACAAGGTCCACACCAAGAAGCCCAAAAATCAATCAACACCACTTTTCCTCGAAGGCTAGATAATTTATATGTTGTTCCATCAGGACTTGGGCCTTCCAACTCAGGAGCTAATGAACCTGGAGCCAACAATTGAGAAGCAGCAGCTCTTTGTCGGTACATTGCTACGCTTTGACGCAACTGTTGAGCTACCTGTCCATTCGGAACAGCAGCAATCACTTTTTCTGCCAAAGCACTGTATTTATCAAATTCCTTCTCGGGATCATAAGTCTGCATAGGTCCAATCAAGGCTGGAGAATTTGGAAATTGCTGCACAAATCGGTCTCTGAAATATTCAAATTGCTTATAACGACTCATATACAATTGATTCAACTCATTTTGGGACATTGGATTTTTATTCAACTCAATTTGGATAGAATCTCTAAGCAAACTCATATCATTCTGCATGCGCAAAAACTCCAACAATCGTTGACTATCTTCATTACCAATAATATTGATATTGCGCAACAAATCTCGACCGTCTCCAAAAACTTTTATGGTATCGGAATTGGTGATAATTAAATTTATGTGATTATTACCAGCACGCAAGACATAAAAATCGGCAACAGGAACCACAGCGCCAATAGTAAAAGTACCATTACCTTTGGGGTCAAAAGTAAAAGAGCCGTAGTCAACGTATTGACCATTTCCAACAATCGATGAAAGTTGAACACTTTCAGCTGGAGCTTTAAAAATTTGTCCTGTAACAACCACTCTAATCCCCTTAACTTCTGGAGTAGCAGAAGATGTGGGGCTTGGTGCAGAAGTTGGCTGTGTGCTTGGTTGTGCAGGTTGTGGTTTAGCTCCGCCCTTTCTTTGTGCAAATGAGAAACTTGCCGTTGCAAGAACTAAAAAAATCAAAACATACTTTTTCATAATCTATCTAATTTATGAGCCAAAAAGCTCTTTTAATTTGTTTTCTAATTCCATTCCGCGGAGGTTCTTGCCAATAATCGTGCCTTTCTTGTCGATGAGCACCGTGTGAGGAATTCCCTCAAATTTATACAATTGAACAACAATTGAGTTCCATTTTTTCAAATCACTCACATGATAAGGCCATTCCAAACCATCAGATTCGATGGCAGATTTCCATGCAGCGGCGTTATCGTCCAAGGAAACAGAGAAAACTGTGAATCCTTTGTCCTTGTATTTTTTGTAAAGTCGAACCACATTAGGGTTTTCCTTTCTACAAGGTCCACACCATGATGCCCAGAAATCTATCAAAACATATTTGCCACGCAAGTCCGACAATTTCATATCGCCACCATTCACCATATCCATCCAAATATCTGGCGCTGTGCTTCCAACATCTACATTTCTGTCCAAATTACCATAAAAGGACTTTCGTTTCTCATCATTCAAGGCACTTTGATAAGAATCCACCCAAGTATTCAAATTGCTTTCCAATCCACGTGTGAATCGTGCTTCAGGATATTTTTCAAGATAAACATCTAAAACATTTCTCAAGATATCGCCATGAGCGACATTCCAATTCTCCAAGCCCATATCCGGAAAAAGTTGCATGGCAAACAACTGAGCCAACGGAGAACCGGGTTTTTGTTCCAAAAAAGAAATGGCAAAAGTCTCCATAGGCTTTTTACCCGCCTGAAGCGTCTTAACGAGCGCATCAGTTTGAGTGCCTGGTTGAGCATTTCTAAGCTGATTCATCTGTTCTCCATATTTTTCACTAAACTCAGCATTCAAAACAACCATTTTATTCAAATCAGCAGCATCTTCAAGATTCGAGATTTTAAAGTTCTTCTGCATAGCTGGAAAATCGCAACGGATATAAACGGAATCATTACCGCCCAAGACAATCGGAACACCGCTCTGCTCCACAACCAATTGAACGATAAACGCTTCTTTGGGCAATTTGATATTAAAATTCCCTTGTGCATCAATAAGCGATTGACCCAATTGCAACCATTTGTCTACATTATAAATCTGGGCAACGATGGTCTTACCCGCTGCACCCGGAATTTGTCCTGCAATGGTTTGTTTTTCTTCAAGAGGAGTTGAATTTTCATCCTCTGAATCAGCATCACAAGACACCAAAACAAAAGTGAATATCAAGCCAAGAAAAAATGGTATTTGTTTGAATTTCAACATAGTATCAACATTATAAAGATGCAATCAATTCTTTCATAATCAAAGTCATTTTGGGTTCTTGACGCGATGCCACTTCAATCACATCTTGAACACTAACTTTTTGAATTTTCCCTGGAACACCCAAGTCTGTGATTATAGAAATGGCAAAGGTTGGAATTTCCATGTGTCGCGCTACAATCACCTCAGGAACAGTTGACATACCAACAGCATCAGCGCCAACGATGTGCACAAATTTATATTCGGCTGGCGTTTCTAGAGTTGGTCCAGTGAGTCCCAAATAAACACCTTGCGAAACCTTGATGCCATTTTTCGCAGCAATGGCCACAGCACGGGCAATTAAATCGGTATCGTATGGATCGCTCATGTCCGGGAAACGTGGTCCGAGTTCATCCAAATTTTTCCCAATGAGTGGATTGCCTGGAAAGAAATTGATGTGGTCGTTTATGATCATGATTTCACCCACCTCAAAATCTGGATTCACACCACCTGAAGCGTTGGAAACAAACAATTTACCGATACCCAACAATTTCATGACACGCACAGGAAAAGTCACTTCCTGTAAAGAATAACCTTCATAATAATGAAAACGACCTTGCATAGCCATCACATGTTTTCCACCCAAAACACCAAAAATCAAACGACCTTTGTGGCTTTCAACAGTGGAAACTGGAAAATTTGGGATTTGCTCATAGGGAATTTCATCAATGATTTCAATTTCTTTAACCAAGCCACCAAGCCCCGTACCTAAAATAATCCCAAATTCAGGCTTAACTTGCGTTTTTGATTGAATAAAATCAACTGCTTCTTGTATACGATTCAACATAATTCTTTATTTTATTTATTAATTCACTTTCATTTTCGATAGCAACTTCAATGGGCAAATAGCACCACGGAACATCGTTTTGATTGACAATTGACGACATTTCGTTCAATTTCACCGCATCTTTTTCCGTTGTGAGTACCACCGTTGTAGAGGCATCAAAATTAGCAAAAATATGGTGAATGCGCTCGATGTCTTTTTCGGAATACACATGGTGGTCAGAAAATTGCACAAGTTCAATGGGATATTGACTTTCCAAAGCATTCACGAGCGGTTGCGGATTCGCGATTCCCGTAACCAAAACGACTTGCTTGATTTCATTGGTCAAACTGTGATTCGTAAGCGCTTGCCATTCGCCATAAACAAAACGCGAGAAGTAGCTTGGCTTCTCTGATGAAAAAGCTTTGGCATAAATATCCTGCAAGGGCGCGTCAATACTTTTCGGACATTTGGTGTAAACACATACATCTGCCCGTTTTTTTCCGCTCCAAGCAAATTCACGAAGTCGGCCTATAGGCACCACCCAATCTTTGAAAAATGGCTTGTGAAATTCGCTGAGCATCATCACAAATCCGCCCGAAACAGCCAAGTGTTGCATGGCATCGTCGAGAATAATGAGTTCCAAATCAGGATAAAGTTTCAACAATTCTTGAATTCCCACTTTTCTTTTTTCACAAACTGCGAAAGGGACTTCTGGAAACTTCTGTTTGATTTGTTTCGGCTCATCGCCCACCTCATCTGCTTTTGAATTGGTGCTGAGTTCGATAAATCCCTTGGTTTTTCTACCATAGCCCCTACTCAACACCGCAATTTTGTATTGACTTTGCAAAGACCGAATGAGCCACTCCACGTGAGGGGTTTTGCCCGTACCGCCGAGGCTGAGGTTACCAACGATTACAGTTGGAATTGGTGCTTTGTAGGCTTTCAAAATACCCCAACGGAAAAGTGAAGTGCGCAATAGCGTGATTAAGCCGTAGAGGATGGCGAGAGGCAAAAGAAATAATTTAAGGGCAGCAATCATAATTCAATCACAAAAGTAAGTTCTTTTATTAATGAAGTGAGAATTGATTGTTGAATAGAGCTCAGTTGAAAATTATCCATTGT
>DIUF01000002.1 GCA_002422285.1 Flavobacteriales bacterium UBA6165
AGCGCGAACTGACCAAAATCAATTATCGAATTCATACGGATGCCATCAACCCGAATTATTCATGGGATTTCGTTACGAAAAGTCAAAATAACAATAGAATTGGGAAGCGCAGAAATTTTTATCTGAAGGAATTGCAGCTCAATTTTGAGGATAAAAATTTAGAGCATTCTCAATTATAGCCGATAGTTTGGCTTTGCAGTAGAAATTTTGTGAATAATGAGGGTTTAACAAAATTTGATTCCGAAAGAACTAACGGCAGCTGAAACTTCAGTCATTTACGCCAACGAAGCAGATGTCTTGAATGTGGCGCTGTTTGGCATGACAGCAAAACAATGGCGTGAAGCAAACTCAGGTTTAAAAGGAAATATCCGCGATTACGCCAGCATCAACGAGCTCATTTGTTTGGCAAACATGGAAAATCTCAATTCGGTTTTCATCAATGACAACATGCCGCAACAAGAGCGACTCATTCGACTCAACAAAATTGCGATTCAGCAGATGCAGGTGTTGTGCGATGCAGAAAATCGAAGGTTTTTGAAGTGATTAAAAAATCACATTCGGTTTGTGCTGCGGAAGATAGAGTATTCAAAAACTCCAACTTCTCAGCCTTTCCCAAACGCCTCCGCAATTTCCACCACCATAGCATGAATGCCAGCGCTGCTTACCTACTTCAAAACATAAATATATGGGTTTATTGTTTCCTGTGGGGCGGTAAATTTCGTAGTGCGACACCTTTTCGTCTAGGGCTTGCCAACTGAGCAGGATTTGGCGGCTTGTTGAAAAAAATACCCAAAAAGTGAAAAAAGGGGCTTAACCCTGTTTTTTTTGTGGGGTAGATGGAGTAGATTTGTGGGCGGAGGATTCTACCAGATTACAAGTAAGACAGCGCTCAAACTATAAAAACACGACAACCATTGGAACAAATAAAACTAAACAAAGAAAATCCAAAATTGGAATTTCAATTGAACGCGGAAGACAGCTACCTTCTGGTGCAAAGTGTGAGCCTAAGTTGCCATGACAATACCGGAAGCGCATGGACGAATTTCATTTCGAAGGTGCGATTAAAAGCCGAGTTGAATTATATCGTTCACGCGCAAGCAGAAGGTCAATTTATCGACGATAGAAAAAAGGAATTCCCCATTCATTTAGCACCCGACGTAAACCAAATGCAAGCAGAATTTCATTTGAACCTCCTGATCAAAAATGAAACATTCACCGTGGGCATAAATCCCGAAATTAAGTGCTACAACACCTTAAAATTAGAGTTGCACAACCTTGAAAATCTGGATGAGGATTGCACTTTAACGCTGCATATTCAAAAACACAAAATGGATGCATAAAAGCAGACGCCGCCGATAGCCTGCAAGCAATAATGCCTTGACGCAAACGCAAGACATGGCAAAAGCACCAGCACGCAAAACATAAAAATTACCCAAAAAGTGAAAAAAGGGGCTTAATCCTGTTTTTTTTGTGGGAGGGATGGAGTAGATTTGTGGGCGTTGGGATTTCGGTTGTTGTAATTTTTTTATTGTAGTGTGCGCGCCTGTCCCTGATAAATTAATTTCCTGAAGTTCTAAAATCATATATATGAAAAAATTATCATTAATTGTATTTTGTTTGATAATTTCAAATGCAGACGTAGCATTTGGACAAAGTATCATTCAACTTGGTCCAAACTATTTTTCTGCAGGAATTCCAACTGAGGAATTTGAGTCATGGGCGGCAGCTGAACATTCAGGTAGACAACGTCAGACTAACTGGTGCTGGGCAGCATGCGTTCAAATGGTCCTTAATTATCATGGACTTTATGTTACTCAAGAACAGATAGTACAAAGAATTTATGGAAATTTAGTGGATCAACCCGCAGGACAACAACAGATTATGAACGCTTTGAGCGGATGGGCTCCAAATTATCAAGGAGGGGTTTCTCAGATTTTTTGTCAAAGTGGTTTGACGAGTATTAATGACATTACTAACAACCTTGCCTATAAATGGCCTTTAATTGTGGGCTTGTCAAATCCGCAAGGTGGAATTGGTCATGCTTATGTTTTAACCGCAATTTATTATTCAACAGATATAAATAATAACACTATTCCAGACAAAGTGATTTTGAGAGACCCTTGGCCAAATAGTCCTTCACGGCAAGAAATGAGTTGGGTTGAGTTTTCTAATCGTGTTATGATGGTGTTTAAGGTATGGGTGACCAGATAATGACTTATTCATAATTAGGATTAATATTTTAATCTTCCACAACAAACGCCCTCATTTTTTCTAAGAATCTCTTATCTTAAGCCCCTGAAAATTTCCACTTTCCGAAAAATGATCCTCAAACAACTAAACCCCCGCAAAGCACTCAATAAAGCATTCCTAAAAGTGAAGCCCAATCGGACTGATATTGAGGTGTTTAAAAGCAATTTGATTGCCTTGCTCGACAGGACAAACGATACCGAGAGCGAGTAGTTTCACAAGAATTTGGTGAGCGATTTTTTGAAAAAAACGTATTACGAACCCAATCATTTTATCAATACCAAGGGCAGAAACGACTTGGTGATTCACAATGGCGACAAAGCTTCGAGTACGGTTGGGGTGATTCTGGAAGCCAAAAAGCCGACCAATAAAGGCGAGATGATTGCCACGGGTAACATCAACAAAAAAGCCTTTCAGGAATTGGTGTTGTACTACCTCCGCGAGCGCATCACACACAAAAATCTCGAGGTGAAGTACCTCATAATCACCAACATCAACGAGTGGTTTATTTTTGATGCAACCACTTTTGATCGACTTTTTGCCCAAAACAAAGCACTTGTGGGTCAATTCACCGATTTTGAAGAAGGCAGATTGTCGGAGACCAAAACCGATTTTTTCTACAAGCAAATTGCCGAACCTTTTATCGCCAAGATCAGCGCCGAAATTGAATTTACGTATTTCAATTTGCAGGACTACCAAAAACCGCTGCGCAACGACGACCCCAGCGACGACCACAAATTGATTGCGCTCTTCAAACTGCTCTCGCCTGAGCATTTGCTCAAGAAACCCTTTGCCAACGACAGCAACAGTCTCGACAAGCGTTTTTATAGCGAATTGCTCCACATCATTGGGCTTACGGAAACCAAAGAGGGCGGCAAAAAACTCATTCAGCGCAACCAAGAAAACGACAGAAACACCGGTTCAATCCTAGAAGATGCTATTATTCAGCTCGATAGCTTGGATAAACTGAGTCGTTTGAGCAACTTGAATCAATTTGGCAGCACCACGCAAGACCGCTTGTTCAACGTGGCACTCGAACTGTCCATCACTTGGATCAATCGGATTTTGTTCCTCAAATTGCTCGAAGCCCAATTGCTTTCCTATAATAACAACGACGCCTCTTATGCCTTCCTTAATTTTGAGCGCATCAAGAGCTACGACGACCTCAACAGCTTGTTTTTTCAAGTGCTTGCCCGCAAATATGAAGACAGAAATGCCGATGTGAAAAACACATTTGCCCAAGTGCCCTACCTCAATTCTTCGCTGTTTGAACCCACCGAAATTGAGCAAGACACGCTGTTTATCAGCAACCTGCGCGACGATAAACAACTGCCCATTTTGTCGAATACCGTACTCAAAGACCAGAACGGCAAAAAACGCAGCGGCAAACTGGGCACGCT
>DIUF01000009.1 GCA_002422285.1 Flavobacteriales bacterium UBA6165
ATGACATGATGTACAAAAGCGTGAGCCTGAGCTAATTGTTCTGCAAAAAGTCCAGTAGGACCAGCTTCAAAAAATGTCTGAATTGTGATTTCATTCGACTCAGAAAAACCTTCAAACTCTACAAGATTTTGTTTGAGCAATTTTTCCAAGCGACCATAAACATGATGCTGATTTTTTGTACCTAACATGTTGGTTTTGAATTGTTCTTTATCATAAGTCTGAACAAATTTCGCTAAGATTTGCTCCTTTTCTTTTTCAAATTGTTGTTCGGCGAGGTCTCTTTTAATCCGCAATTGCTTAAGATTCTCTAGATTGAAATCGTATTGCAACAAAAGAGGCAAGGCAACGCGAAATGTTTCTTTCTCGAAATATTTGAGCGTATCAATCAAATCTTCGCGGATGCCCCATTTATCTTCGTCTTCCAGTTTAGCTTCGAGGTAGTTTACCACCAATTGATTCTTGGCTTCCGCTTCCTCTTTTGAAGAAATAGAATCCAAGAATTTGTCCACTACTTTTTCGTTGAATTCGGCAGTATCCACCAAAACTTCAAAATCGTTGGACATATTCAAATCGCGGATAAAGGAACGAATCAAGCGCACATTAAATTTATCGATGGTTTGAATATTCAAATCACTGTAATTGTGCAACATAGCAGACAACGCCTTTTCAGATTTTTCTTGCAATTCCTCCAAAGACATTTGGAAATTTTCGGAAATCGCTTTGGCATATTTCAAATCAGATTCAGATTCTTGTCGCGCCAATTGATTCAAGGCTTTGATGACGCGCTCTTTCATTTCAAAAGCGGCCTTATTGGTAAAGGTCATCGCCATGATGCGCTTAAAACGATAGATATCGCCCGACTTCAAAATTAAGCGCAGATATTCCTGAACCAAAGTAAATGTCTTACCAGATCCCGCCGAAGCCTTGTATATGAGCAAACTTTCCAATGGGCTTATTTTAATCCGCGTTTTTTCAACAAAGGCTCAACAACTGGTTTGCGTCCGCGGAAGGATATATACAAGTCCATGGGATCCACTGTGCCTCCTTTTTCCAAGACAAATGTTCTGAATTTATTGGCAGTATTTTGATCAAACAAAGAGGTTTCCTTAAATGCCTGGAAGCCATCGTTGTCTAACACACCCGACCAGATATAGCTGTAATAACCCGATGAATAGCCTCCTGCAAAAATATGCGAGAAATAAGTGCTTCTGTATCTTGGAATTATGGCATCAATCAAACCCAAACGTTTCATGGCGCGCAACTCCATGGTGTGCACATCTTCGCGCATGGGCTCTGAAAGCATATGAAACTCCATGTCTAAAAGCGACGCTGCGAGATATTCTGTGGTTGCAAATCCTTGATCGAAAGTACCCAAATTCAAGAGTTTCTCTATCAAAGCATCAGGAATCACAGCACCTGTTTTGTAGTGTTTCGCATACATTCTCATAAATTCAGGTTCACTGGCCCAATGTTCCATAATCTGCGAAGGCAATTCCACAAAATCTGTGGGCACGTTGGTTCCCGCCAAAGATTGATACGTCACATCAGACAATAATCCGTGCAGTGCATGACCAAATTCATGGAAAAAAGTCTCCACCTCATCAAAGTTCAATAAAGATGGTCCATCCAAAGGTTTTGGGAAATTGCAAACAATCGAGATGATTGGAATAACGCGTTTGCCCTTCACTTTTTTCTGGTCGCGGTAAGACGTCATCCAAGCACCACCACTTTTCGAAGGACGCACATACAAGTCAATCATCAAAACACCAGTCACAGTGCCATCGGCCTCACGGACTTCGAAAGTTTGCACATCTTCGTGGTATTTTGGTGCATCTTTGATTTCTGCGAATGTGAGTCCATAGAGCTTTTTGCACAACAAGAAAATACCATCTTGCACCGCCATTGCTGGGAAATATTGTTTCACTTCCTGCTCATCGATGTTGTATTTTTCTTGACGAATACGCTCGGTATAGTAACGCCAATCCCAAGGAGCTATTTGGAAATTTTTGCCCTCCGCTTGCGCCATGGCTTGCAGGTCGTTCAACTCATTTTTTGCACTCGTTAATGCTGGTGTCCAAAGTTGATTGAGCAAATTCATCACTTCTTCGGGAGAACCCGCCATGGATTCTTCCAAAACAAAATGCGCATGCGATTCATAGCCCAATAGTGCAGCTTTTTTTTGACGCAAATTCACCATTTTAGTGATGATCTGATTGTTGTCGTTGGCGTTTCCTTTGCTGCCGCGGTTTTGATATTCCTGCCAGATTTGTTCGCGCAACATGCGGTTCTCAGCATACTGCAAAAAGGGCAAAATCATAGTATTGGAAAGATTAAACACCCACGAGCCGGTTTTGCCTTTTTCCTTAGCCAATTCTGCCGCAGAAGAAATTAAATCAGTTGGCAAACCCGCCAAATCAGATTCTTTTGTCACAACAAATTCAAAATCACTGGTTTCCTTCATGATGTTTTCCTGAAACTGAAGAGAAAGCACAGAAAGTTCACCGTTAATTTCGCGTAAAATATTCTTATCATCATCAGAAAGCAGAGCACCACCACGGGCAAAACCTTTGTATTTTTTCTCCAGTAATCTCATGGACTCAGCATCCAAACCTAATGATGCTCTTCTGTCATACACGCTTTTCACGCGCTCGAACAAAACCGCATTCAGGGCAATATCATCGCTATGTGCAGACAATTCAGGCGCCATTTCTTGAGCGATTTGCTGCATGGTTTCATTGGTGTGAGCACTGTTGAGATTGTAGAACACAGACAACACTTCATTCAACAGAGCACCAGAATTTTCAAGCGCCACGATGGTATTTTCAAAAGTTGGAGCCGCTGAATTTCGAGTAATTTCATCAATTTCCTCTTTTTGAATCCGCATGCCCTCGCGCATCGCAGAAACGTAATGTTCTTCTTTAATGGACTCAAATTGTGGAATTCCGTAAGGCGTATCGAATGTGTTGAAAAATGGATTCATAGAAATTTCTTGTTGTTGATTATTTGAACTGCAAGCTGCGCCAAGCAAAAGTGCCGACGATAAAACTGCTGAATGAATTAATACTTTCATGGGTGAAAAATTTGAGGTGCTAAAAATAGATAAATAAGAAGTAAGAATTTAGAATGAGGAAGGAAGAATTTCGTCTTCAAATTTCTTACTTCAAATTTCCCACACCATCTTCACATGCGGAATATCATCCTCCAAATAGCCCGCGCCAACTTGATGAAAACCGAGTTCATTGTAAAATCTGAGTAAATACTCTTGTGCGCTGATTGTGATTTTTTCAACTCCAATGATTTGAATCAAATGCTCAATGGCGTCCTCCATGAGGACTTTGCCAAGACCCAAACCGCGAAATTCTGGTGCTACTACTACCCTGCCTATTGACCAAGTGTTATAAGTTTCATTGGGCGGAACAAGGCGTGCGTAAGCTTGAAGTATTTCATTTTCATAAATGCCTAAGTGTAAACTGTTCAAATCTTTGCCATCACAATCGAGGTAGGGACAATTTTGCTCAACAACAAAAACGCGTTCACGAAGGGAAACAATCTCGTATAAATCGAGCGCATTCAATTCGTCGAACTTGCGAATCAGCAAAACAGAACTATTGGTATTTGGAAACTCATTGGAGTCAATCATAATAATTGGGTACTTTTGGATACAAATTTGAGAAAATAATTGAGCCGCAATGACTGAAATTGAAGTATTGAATAAATTGAGTGTGAAGGATTTGGTAAAAGTGGCGCCATTCAAATCCCAAATTCGACAAACAAGTCCTCACAAGCACCACAATTATTTTGAATTGATTTTGCTTACATCTGGATCAGGAACACATACCATTGATTTTCATGAATACGCGATAAACCCACCCATACTTTTCACAGTGAGGCGTGATCAAATACACCATTGGAACATGCTATCTGAACCCAAAGGCTACGTTGTGATAATTAAAAAATCATTTGTCGAAAAAAGTCTAGACAGAGAATTGTACCATTTATTTGATAAAATTAGTCGATTCACATGCACTCCAATTTACTGTACCGATCATCTAGAAAAACTCCTAGAATTGTTCAGTTTGGAATGTGCAGACACCAGCGCTCTGAACTTCATCTATTTGGAAGGTTTATTAAAAGCCTTGCTCTCGAAAATTAATGAATCTATAGCGCATGAAAAATCGAAAAAAGAACATGTACCATCAAATTTGCTAGAACAGTTTAGGGAATTATTGGCCAATGAGGAAGTGAGCATGAAACAAGTCGCACAATACGCTGAAAAACTGAGTACTACACCGCAAAACTTGAACGCCGTTTGTCGCAAATTTGCCAATCAATCCGCATCTGAATTGATACAATTACATATTCTAAGTGAAGCCAAACGTTTATTGATTTATACATCGAAAACCATTGCAGAAATCGCGTTTCAATTGCAATTCACCGATGCATCGCACTTCGTCAAATATTTCAAAAAACACGAAGATCAAACACCTTTGCAATACAGAAACAGTTAAATCGACCATGATATTTTCAAATCTACCACGCGAGTTCGAGCAGAAAACAAGAACTTTGCGGCATGAAAAACTGGACGAATCAAATACTGTCAACAGACCAAGCCAAAACCACAATACTCATTCGCTTCATGGTTGGCTTTGTTTTTCTATCAGAGGGCATTCAAAAATTTCTTTTCCCAGCCACTAGAGGGGCAGGTCGATTTGAGAAAATTGGTTTGCCAAATCCTGAATTCTTAGGCTCTTTTGTTGGAAGCTTTGAAGTTGTATGTGGTGTCTTGCTAATTCTAGGTTTTTTCACGAGAATTGCAGCCTTTCCTCTGTTGGTGATCATGTTAGTTGCCATAGCCACTACAAAATCCGAAGTTCTTATCAATCAAGGCATCTGGGAAATGTTGCATGGCAGTCGCACCGATTGGTCGATGTTGTTGGGCAGTATATTCTTAATGATCAAAGGTGCTGGACATTGGTCAATCGATTCAAAATTAACAAACAAATAAACACTTATGGAATACATCATCATCCCTCTCGTCGCATTTTTGGTAGCCATTCTCACCTTTTTCTCTGGTTTTGGATTAGGCACCATTCTCACACCTGTTTTCATGATTTTCTTCCCAGTTGAATTGGCCATTGCACTTACAGGTGTGGTGCATTTCTTCAACAACTTGTTTAAACTGATTTTGGTGGGTAAAAATGCAGATAGAAAAACATTGATACGATTCGGTGTGCCTGCGGTGATTGCCGCCTTTATTGGTTCTTATGTTCTTTTACAAATTCCAGATGCGGACCCACTATTTAGTTACACGCTTTTTGGTTCTACATTTACAGTATATCCAGTCAAATTCGTGATTTCAGTACTGCTCATCATTTTTGCTTTGATGGATTTGCTCCCCATTTTTCAAAAAATGCAATTTGGCAAAAAGTGGTTGCCGCTTGGTGGTGCATTGAGTGGTTTCTTTGGTGGATTATCGGGCAATCAAGGTGCGTTGCGCAGTGCGTTTTTGATAAAAGCGGGACTTTCTAAAGAGGCTTTTGTTGGAACAGCTGTTGTGGTTTCTACATTTGTTGACTTCACGCGATTGGGGGTGTACGCAACGCAATTCACCCAGAACAATTTGATTGACAACATTGGACTCGTGATTATTGCAACTGTTGCCGGGATACTAGGCTCGTTCTTTGGCAACAAACTACTCAAAAAGATTACCATTCAGTCGCTGCAAGTGATTGTAGCAATAATGCTCATTCTCATCTCTTTAGCATTGGGCAGCGGCTTGATTTAGTTTTAAAAAGTGCCGTAGTTAGCCGCCACGAAGACACAAGGGGCACTAAGGATTTAACAAAGATGATTTAAATGCTTAGTTCGCACTTCGTGTTCTCAATGAAATAGTGGTTAACAACGCTCTAAAAACCTGTTGGATTTCAGATGGAGAGCGCATTTAGTTTGTCTTGAAAAATCGGCCTAAATGGGTTTGTTTTGTGTCAAATTCTATTTTCACCTGAAAAACAATATGTTAGCTTTGGGTTAAAAAATCAAAATAAAAGTTGTCAGTTCAAAATAAAGACTACATTTGTCCCGATTTGAGATCGTCCATTTTGGCTTTTGAACGCAAAACGGCTATAGAATAGACAACTCAAATCAGTTTAGTTGTAGCCTTTTGAGGCATTATTTAATTTAATTTTTTTATTATGAACATTTTTGTAGCCAGTTTGGACTACGGTGTGAAATCACACCAACTTCAAGAACTTTTTGAACAATACGGTGAAGTCGCTTCATGCAAAGTTGTTACTGACCGCGATACAGGTCGCTCTAAAGGATTCGGATTTGTAGAAATGGCGCAGCATGAAGATGGTGCCCGTGCAATCAACGAATTGAACGAATCTTCTTTCGGTGGTCGTACGATCTTCGTTAAAGAAGCTGAAGACAGAAGAAGATAATTATTGAATTCTCGATCTTTGAAAGGTCATTCATCATTTGATGAGTGGCCTTTTTGTTTGGGGTAAAGTGAGAAAGCTATATAATGATGGTGGCAACATTTTTTTTTAATTAAACACAACTTGTTCTTGGTAACAGGATGGGCACATAGATGCATAGTTTTTTTTGACGCATTGGCATTATTTGAGGTCTGAATAAGACATCAAGATGCTTTCACATAGCGAAACATTCAAAGACGCTTCGCTTTTTTTTCAACCATTAAGAAATTAAGGGCCATTAAGAAAACTTCACAATGTAAAGCTTAATTTCCTTAATGCCTTAATGGTTAATTCGCATGAGCCTTTGTGCATGCCTTGGCATCTATGACCTTTTCAATCTTAAAAAAACGTCCCGAAGGGATAGATAGTATTGTGGCTATGTTTCTATGTATCTATGTGTTTAACAATAAAAGAATTTTTGTTGAAAGCACCATCCTACATCCACAAAATCCCAACTGCCAAAACTACAAACAAGAGCACCTGAAAATACTTCAATGCTTTTTGGAGTTTGATATTTTGCGAAAGTGGTGCGGCAAGTTTTCCAGCAAAAAAGGAAACCAAACTAAACACGATTAGTGCTTGTGCGAAAAACAAAAGTCCCAAAACAATGGCTTGGCTCATCAATGCTTTACTATCGGTATTGATGAATTGTGGTAAAAAAGCCAAGAAAAACAAGCTCACCTTGGGATTGAGCACGTTCATCAAGAAGCCTTGTGCATATAATTTACCGAATCGAGAAATGGGCTGAACATCGTCATTGAGTTCTATCTGCGACGGACTTTTGTAAATTTTATAAGCCAAATAAAGCATATATGCCGCACCGAAAATCTTGAAAATCCATTGCCACATCAAATTGTGTTCGATGGCTTTTGCGGCTCCAAGCCCCACCAAAGCAGTGTGCACAACCAATCCGCTGCAAAGTCCAAGTGCAATTGAAAATCCAACGCCAAAACCTCGACGCAAAGCTGAAGAAAGCACGTATAAAATATCAGGACCTGGACTCAAAGTCAGCAAAACAGAAGCTGTAAGAAACTGAACAATTGAGCTGAACTCCATGATTACAGTAAGACTATTTTATCTGCTTGAATATCGATGAGCTTATCTCTGTAGAGTCCGCCCAAAGCTTTTTTGTAGGCTTTTTTACTCATACCAAATGTAGTGCGAATCAACTCTGGGTCACTTTTGTCGGTGATGAACATTTGTCCGCCGTTTTCTTTGATAAACCCAACAATATCGGTGGTTTTAGATTCAAAACGCTCCACCCCCAATGGATGAATAGAAACATCAATTTTATCGTCTTCGCGCACTTTTTTGATATAGCCTTTCATGGTTTGTCCAACGCGGATAGACTCAAACATCTCGTTGTGGTAAATCATGCCGCTGTGGGTGCCATCAATGATACACGTATATCCAATTTCTAAAACACCAGTAATCAAAATTTCAACCTCCTGATTGAATTCAAAATCTGGCGGAATGACATCCAAGAACTTATTGGTACGCGAAGATCCAACCAAGCGCTGAGTGGTATCGTCAAAATAGCAATAAATCAAATAATTGCCACCTTCCTCTAAATCTGCTTTTTGTTCTTTAAAAGGTACAAGCAGGTCTTTGGCTTCAATTCCCCAATCCATAAATGCCCCGTGAGCACTCACCTCTTTGCAGCGCAAAAAAGCAAATTGATCGCGTTGAATTTTGGGTTCGAGCGTAGTTGCAATCAAGCGGTTTTTGGCGTCCAAGTACACAAAGACCTCGATGTTGTCACCTTCATTCAAATGTTCATCTACATATCGCGTGGGAAGTAAAATCTCACCCAATTCTCCCCCATCCAAATAGGCTCCCGGTTCAGTTAATCGGAGTACAGGCAGTTGCACTCGAGTGCCAATAATTTCATTGCTAATCATGGGGCAAAAGTACGGTTAATTTAAATTGGAGGGAAATGTTTGGTTTTGGAGAACGGGAGTTCAGGTAACATTCAGCATACCTTATGGAAGTAGCATTCCAATTGAACGTATTATTGATTCAATAAATGTAAATATCACCCTAAAAAATTTTTTCATCCTTTTTAATGATTATCTTGATATAAGCTAGCTCCGAAACAACAAATTGTTGAGAAGCGTTGAGAGAATATTATCGATCTAAAAAACCTGAATTGTTTTCAAAAACATCGAACAAACTTGTATTTGAAAAAGTGAATTTGTGCAATCTTACTGATTTGGCAATTCTATGAATCTGTTCAGGAAAATTGTGAATCGGTTTATCAGTGAAAAAATTAAAACTTATGCTGAAAATATGATTAACCATAATATTCATTCTAACGAAATAAAAAATTTTATCGTTAATAGTATTCTTTACTAACAGTTGATATATTTCATAAGGATATTGATGATTATGACAATGGTAAACAAATAAAGGTAGTTTTATTGACCCAAATTGGATGTTCATTAACTCGAATTTATTTGATTTCAAAATAATATTCAGTATATCTTGCAGTACTAAACTAGTTAACGGAGGATTGCAACAATTAACGTCATTTTGGTTCAAGTTCAATGAACTAAACGAAAAGTATGTATTAAAACGAATTAAATTATTGCCCATTGAATCAGAAAAGAATAAATCATCCCAATGAAAATCATATTTTTTGATTTTATAATTGAAACCGAACTTAGCATTAATTTTTTCAATGTCATTTTGGTTGTTAAATCTCTGAATAGCTTCCGGGATTTCAAATGAAACCATCACATCGTCAGTTGAAAAGACAAAACGTCTATAATTCTGGTTTGATTGTGCCAATGACTCAATGTGATTGTTTACAATCAGTTTTACAATTTGACCATTTACCGAACTAAAATAAATTAATCCAAAAGTGAAAATTAAAATTTTGCTGATATTGACCATGTGTACACGAATATTACTATGTAAACCAAGAAAGCATGGATTTGTAACTTAGCGCAGTGATCTCAACGACTTGTACTCGCCTTGCGGTAAATTAATCCTGCTACCATAAATCTGTCTACCCAATTCAAAAATCCTTACCCACCAAAAGTAATAATTCTATTGAAAACCTTCAAATTCGAGTTGCTGGTTTCATACACTGCGTTTCAAGGAAATTGCAAGTCGAGTCACTAAAAACGAATGATTTTCCTTATTTTTGTAGTAAATGTTGAGTTATGGCAGTAGTTTTTAGAGTAGATTCCAGAAGCAAAGCAGCACTTGGATTCATTGAATTTATAAAAACTCTTCCATTTGTTAAGGTGGTAGAACCCGTAAAAAAGCCAAATGCTGAAACGATTAAAGCAATCGAAGATGTAGAAAATGGTAAAACTGAAAAGCTTACTTTAAGTGAGTTCAGGAAACAACTTTACGGCTAGTATTTGCACAATTGAGCAAGCTAATCTGTTCGGCCCGGAGAAAATCAGTGATAATCTGCTAAATCAGTGCCATCTGCGTTCTATCATCTTTTGAAATCACTAACTTCGCAGGCACAAAAAAACAGATAAATCATGGCAAAAGAAGCATATATCGTTGATGGCGTGAGGAGCGCAGTAGGAAATTTTGGTGGTGGATTGTCGGCCGTGCGCACAGATGATTTGGCGGCAGCGGTAATCAAATCGCTGATGGAGAGAAATTCAACACTTGATCCAAATGTGATTGAAGATGTGATTTTGGGTTGTGCCAACCAAGCCGGCGAAGACAACCGAAATGTGGCGCGTATGGCGGGACTTTTGGCGGGACTTCCTGTTTCCGTAGCAGGTGAAACGGTTAATCGACTTTGCGCCAGCGGTTTATCTTCCGTGATTAATGCAGCACGAGCCATTAAAGACAATGCTGGCGATTTTTATTTGGCAGGAGGCGTTGAAAACATGACCCGCGGACCTTGGGTGATTTCTAAAGCATCTCAAGCTTTTGGTCGTGATTCACAAATGTTCGATACGAGCTTTGGATGGCGTTTCATCAACCCGAAAATGCACGAAATTTATGGTACCGATGGCATGGGTGAAACCGCTGAAAACTTGGTGGATTTGTATAAAATATCTCGCGAAGACCAAGATGCTTTCTCACTTTGGTCGCAACAAAAAGCTGCTGCAGCTCAAGCAAATGGTATTTTGGCGCAAGAAATTGTGGACATTCTCATTCCGCAACGCAAAGGCGACGCACTCGTTTTCAATCAAGATGAGTTCATCAAGCCCAATTCAAGCATGGAAACTTTTAGTAAACTGCGTCCGGCTTTTAGAAAAGACGGCAGTGTAACCGCGGGCAATGCCTCTGGATTAAACGATGGCGCCGCTGCTTTTTTAATGGCCTCTGAACAAGGTTTAAAAGATCAAAACTTAAAGCCAATGGCTCGTGTTGTGAGCGCCGCTGTGGCGGGTGTTGAACCAAGAATTATGGGAATCGGCCCCGTTTATGCCACACAAAAAGCCTTGCAGCGCGCAGGATTAACCTTAAACGATATCGATGTCATTGAAATCAACGAAGCCTTTGCAGCTCAAGCTTTGGCCTGCACACGCGCTTTGCATTTGGACGACAAAGACCCACGCATAAACCCAAACGGTGGCGCCATTGCCATTGGGCATCCACTGGGCATGTCGGGAGCGAGAATTACCATGGCTGCGGTGAGAGAATTGCAGCGCACAAACAAACGTTACGCATTAGTGACTATGTGCATCGGCGTTGGACAAGGTTATGCCGCAATTATTGAACGCGTATGATGCGACCTGTGTTCAATATGTTTCAGCCTGAATCGGTTAACTTGAAAGAGCTTAATCCGACGCAAAGAAAATTGTATCGTATTATCTTTCAAGCAGAAACAAGAGCAGGACGCATTTTTGACATATTACTGCTTACATGCATCATCCTAAGTGTTTTGGTTATCATGCTGGAGAGCGTAAAATCATTTCATGCAGCTTACGGTAACATCTTAGTCATTTTTGAGTGGGTTTTCACTATTCTTTTCACCATTGAATATGCCTTGAGGATTTATTGTGTTGGCAAGCCCAAACGCTACATTTTCTCATTCTTCGGCATCATCGACTTTTTGGCCATTATCCCAACCTACCTCACTTTTTTCACGACCATTGGACCTGGCTTAAACGTTATTCGAATCTTGAGATTTGTGCGTATTTATAATGTTTTACGACTCGGGAATTTTATTGATTCTGGTAACATCATCGTGGGGGCTTTGTACAACAGCCGCCACAAAATAGCAGTCTTTCTTACCGCTATTCTAACAGTCGTAATATTTATGGGCGGTTTGGTGTATTTCGTAGAAAGTGTGAATCCAGAATCACAATTCACGAGCATTCCAAAATCTATCTACTGGGCCATTGTAACGATAACCACTGTTGGCTTCGGCGACATCGTGCCCATCACACCCATCGGTCAACTGCTTTCCGCTTTGCTGATGATTTCTGGTTATGCTATCATTGCTGTGCCAACGGGAATTGTGACCAGCGAGATCGTAAAATCCAACCAAGCCATCAGAGCCCAAAACGATAAAATCTGCTGCCAGAAATGCGACAATACCGAGCATGATGATGATGCGAAATTTTGTAAGATTTGTGGGGGGAGCTTGAATGAGTGAGGAAGTTTTGCCACAGAGGTTCACGGAGATTTGCACAAAGGTTCACGGAGTAAAAATATCATCGTTAATCAACATTGTGAAACTCCGTGTCGACTTGGTGTAACTTGGTGTAACAAAAAAACTTTATACCCATCATTCCACAGAGGTTAACGGAGTAGAAATATCATCTTTAATCAACATCGTGAAACTCTGTGTCAACTTGGTGTAACTTGGTGTAACAAAAAAACTTTATACCAATCATTCCACAGAGGTTCACGGAGAATTCCACAGAGGTTCACGGAGTAGAAATATAATCTTTAATCAACATCGTGAAACTCTGTGTCAACTTGGTGTTACTTGGTGTAAAAAAAACTTTATAACAATCATTCCACAGAGGTTTACAGAGTTGAAATATCATCGTTAATCAACATTGTGAAACTCCGTGTCGACCTGGTGTAACTTGGTGTAACAAAAACGCTTTGGGAGAACAATAACCTTTGAAAATTATTGTCAAAGAAGAAAACCTATTCATGATTTCTATTCCATGCTCAAAACTTGTAAAACATCTTTAAAAAGGACATAAAATCGTTGCTTCACGAATTGAAATTGCGGACTTGGAACACCGGAAATCGGTGTACAAAATTTGGATCTACTTCTGAAGTTGTAGCCGCAAAGTTGGTTATTATCTATGTAAAAAAAGTTATTGGCATCAACATCAATCCACTGAATTTTAGGCACTTCAACAAAATTAATAAGGGCACCAAACATATCAAAAATATACACACCTCGGTCTTCGTCAACGAGATACAAATTCCCAAATCGCTCCATCATTTGTACTGGCTCTGATAGACCTATGAGTCCATTTAAATTTTCAGTTTCCAAGGTGCGTTTGCCATCGCTATTGAATAGCACCAACTTAGAATTGTCTTGATCAAAGACCCAAAAGCGATCAAATTGCATGGAATAACAAACCAAAGTAGCATAGGATATACCCAAATCACTCAGTCTGGTTTTTTGCTGATAAGGCGTAAAAGTATTGTCGAAAAAACCAATACATTGTTGCTCACGGAAAAACACCAAATACTTCATCGGGTTTATCAAATCCATGTCGGTGATGTGCCCGAAAGCTTTTACACTTTGTTGGAACATAAGATTACCCGTGGTATCCATTTTGTAAATCGCGTCTTTTTCAAACCAAATCGGATAACCTAGAGGATCAACGCGGAACTGAGCAGTTTTGGCTGTAAACGAGCGCCATTCAACCAACTTCAGCTGACTGAAAGCTTGAG
>DIUF01000114.1:0-1351 GCA_002422285.1 Flavobacteriales bacterium UBA6165
GATTTGTCTATGGCAAAAGGTCCTTTGTGAAACTTCAATTCACAGATATTGATGACGTTGTCGCTGCGGTCAATAAGCAGATCAATTTGAGTTTTGTGGGCCCCGTTGTTGTTGATCCAACTGCTAGCCGTGCTCTGGATTCCAGAAATTTTTAATCCTTCCTTGATTTGTTTGATGTGTTTTAGGCAAATGGCTTCGAATGTATATCCAGACCAAGCTACGAAAGACGGACTTGTGTAAATCTTGCTCCATACACCATTGGTATCTGGATTTGAGCCTTCGATATACTTCAAATAGAAGTTGCAATATTCATCCGAGAGTCTATAAAGCGAATTTTTAGACCCCTTAAATGGTTGATATTGTGATATAAATCCTGACTCTTCCAACTCGTTTAAGGTACGTGTAAAATTACCACCAGAAGGAAGTTTACATTTTTGACTTATCACAGTTCGGGTTAAACCTTGTCTAATTTTGGCCAATGTTCGAATGATTGTTTCATGGTTGTCGGCTTTTTCGAAAAGCGATGCGAATATTTCTTTGTATTCGTTTCTCAAAAATCCATCTTTCTCAAAGCAAAGACGGTCAATGGCTTGGGTGGCGCTTTCTCCGCTTTTTATTTTTTCTAAATAATGTGGAATACCGCCCATCACCATGTGTAAATAGAGGATGTCGTATTTTGTGAGCGTGAGGTTCTTTTTTTTCAATAGCAGTTCTGATTCGTGTAGCGTAAAAGGTTCAACTCTTATCTTCTCCGTTAGTCGATTGTGCAAGCCCCCTTTGTTTCGGATAATTCGGTTAATCATGTAGGAAGCTGCTGAACCACAGACTACAACAACTAGGTCGGTTCTTTTTGTTGCGTAACTGTTCCAGAAGTAGTCAAAAGCTTTCAAAAAACTAGATTTATTATTGTCGAGCCATGGGAATTCATCGAGAAATATAACTTTCTTTCCTTTTGAGTCCAAGGAGTCGCAGTACTGTTCTAGTTGATAGAATGCATCTATCCAGCTTTTGGGAGTGACTTGTTTTTTTTTACGTTGCTTGAATAGCGCAATTTTAAATCTTTTCAGTTGTTCTCTAGCGGTAGCTTTATACGTTCCGCTGAATTCAAACTGTATATGAGATTTATAAAACTCACGTATGAGAAAGGTTTTGCCGACTCTTCTCCTACCATAAACAACAATGAGTTCAGATTGGTTACTTGTTAATGCGTTTTCAAGTATTTCTCGTTCTTTAAACCGTCCAACTACTTCCATTCTTATTCTTTTTTTGTATTAATAAAAGCCAAAAGTAGCTTAATTTTTAATGTTTTGGCTCTTATTAATCTACTTTTTTGAGTTTTTAGCATTCAAAA
>DIUF01000114.1:1369-4500 GCA_002422285.1 Flavobacteriales bacterium UBA6165
ACCTCCAATTGCCGTGTAAGTGATTCATATATAGGATTTAACGATTTTGTATCTTCGTTTTTCTGAAAACATGTGCGGTTTAATGTGTGTTTTTGTCTTTCTGTAATGAGAAGCTGATGTTTCTCAAAGCCAACATCTACGTCGTGATAGGGCTCTCTGTAAGCATATTCGTTTTCTAAATGTTTTAAAATTTGTATTAATAGCAGCCAAAACTTTTATGTTTTTCATTATTTTGGCTCTCATTATGCTGTTTTTTGAATTTGGACTTTCAATTTTGAACAAGATTTGGTGCTATGATTAATTGTCCTTCAAGTTCAAGTGAATGGAAACAACTACCTTTGAAGGCTGTTAATTAACGTGAGTTCGATGTAATAAAGTTGTAAGAATTCCACAGAATGTCCAGATGTTAGGCGTTTTTTTGAGGGATAGTGTACTATCTCGAAGAAAAACAACGACACAGATGGATGTTATGTGGAATAGCATTATAACAAAATTGGCGATTTTATGAACAAAGAATAGGTTTTCACAATTGTTTTTAGGAAGATTTGTTTAAAAGCATTGAAATTTAGGCGTTCTGACTGGTTTATTATGTCGAACTCACGTTATTTACACTTACAAAATCGAAAAGAAAATTACACCACAATGAAAATCGGTATCGTACTTTATCCAACTTATGGCGGTTCGGGCGTTGTTGCCACTGAACTCGGTATGGCTTTGGCCGCCAAAGGACATGAAATTCATTTTATAACTTACTCACAGCCTGTTCGTTTGGATTTGTTTGCAGACAATATATTCTACCATGAAGTTGTGGTCAACAATTATCCGCTGTTTGATTATCCACCTTATGAGACCGTGCTGGCTGGTAAATTGGTGGATGTCGTAAAATTTGAAAAATTGGATTTATTGCATGTGCATTATGCTATTCCTCATGCCTCTGCGGCGTTTTTAGCACAACAAATTCTGAAAGCACAGGGCATCTCAATTCCCTTTATAACCACGCTTCATGGTACTGATATCACACTTGTTGGGCGCGATTCATCTTTCAAGCCTGTGATTCAATATTGCTTGGAAATGTCTAATGCTGTGACCTCGGTTTCCGAAAGTTTGAAAAGTGATACAATGGAGCATTTTCAAATTCAGAGAGAAATTCAAGTGATTCCAAACTTCATTCAACTAGAAGATTATAATACGGAAAGCAATTTGGCTTTGCGCCGTCGTTATGCCTTGGACGATGAATTTGTGCTCTGTCACATTTCCAATTTCCGTAAAGTAAAAAGGGTTGAGGATGTAGTGCTTACTTTTAAACGCATCAATGATGTTTATCCTTGCAAATTGCTCCTAGTTGGCGATGGTCCAGAGCGACATAAAGTTGAAGAATTGTGTAGAAGTTTAGGGACTTGCGACAAGGTGATTATGCTCGGAAAAATGCAGGCAACACATTTACCTTTGAGTATTTCTGATTTGTTTTTATTGCCTTCAGAAACAGAGAGTTTTGGTTTGGCAGCTCTTGAGGCAATGGCAGCGGGCGTACCCGTAATTTCCTCTAATACTGGTGGTTTACCCGAAGTGAACGTAGAAGGTTACTCCGGTTTTCTAGCTGCTGTGGGTGATGTAGCAACGATGGCGCAAAAGGCATTACACATTTTGTCAAATACTGAGCGCTTGGCGCAATTCAAGCAACAGGCTAGAATCAGTGCAGAACGCTTCGATATCGCGAAGATTTTACCCATGTATGAAAAACTATATACACAGGTAATTGCCAAAGTCTAACTGATCTTTTTCTTCGGCTTTTTTTGAAGCGCTCTCGTGCGTTGATAGTTTCCTTATTTTTGCCCACAATGTAAAAATCATGAACATGAAATATTTTGCTTTTCTATTATCTGCCTTGCTTTTGACTTCATGCGGAAAATCAGTTGATAAGAACTCCTTGGAGGGCAGGGTAGCATCTTTTATCACCCTTCAAGACGGCGTTTTTACTGCCATTTCAATGGATTTGAAAAATGTTATTGACAAATCAGGGATTAAAGAGGGCGCTATACCAGAACAGTATTTGAGTACTATAACGCCTTATATGGACGCATTAACCAAGTCGATAAACTTGGAAAAGCAAATTTATTTGATGCCCGATCCAAAAAATTCTAAATCAGAAAGAAGTGATTTTGTCTTGATGTTTGAGGTAGGTGACTTGAGCAGTCTGAAAAAAGAAATCAAGGAAATTGGAATCAGTTTGAAGAAAAAAGGCAGCCTTGAATATGGATTAAAATCGGGCATGGCTTTCGGGATTTACAAAGGTGAAACTGGATTTTTTGTGTTCAAAGAAAAAGGCTCAATTGCTGAAAATACGCTGATCGAATTTGGCGAAAACATGGGCAAAGGCAAGACTATTGATGGCGTTGTTGATTTTGTAACAACAAAGTCGGACGTGGTAGCCTTTTACACTGGAGATAAAATGTCGAACTTGAATTTGGGTGATTATGTTCCAGAATTGAAAGCCTTGGATGGCAAGAAAACGAATCTCTATGAGGGGACGTATTGGCTCGCAAAAATGGATTTCAATGACCAAGATGCTTTGATGGAAGTGGATATCAACATTGGTAAGAATTTGAAGAAATATGCACCCTTCCTGCGTTCGTCTTTGTCTGATGAATCCAAAAACATATTGATTGATGAAAACACAGTAATCGCTTTCGCACTGAATGCCAATATGGAGCGATTGATTGCCTTGTTTTTTGACCAATTAGATGATAAAACCAAGGATGAAATGAACAAGCAATTGTCTATGCTTGGTGGCACAGAAAAATTTAAACAACTTCTTACTGGCGAATTTGCCTTTGCCATGTCGGCAGACAAAGAGCCATTGTTTACCGCGTTTATTGGTATTGGCGACCAAAAACAAGTTCAATCTTTGCTCGATGGTTTGGGCTTTTTCCTCGGAATCAAGAAAAACGGTGAGGTATATGACATGGACGGCGCTCAAATGATGTTTACCGATAAAGGTCTGGTATATGCCGCAAATGCCGACATGATGTCCAAAATGAAAGCCAAAAAGTCGCAGAAATTACGCGATTTAGGTGGATTCAAATTCGGCGCTTCTCCAATGTCTTTGTTCATTAATTTTAAAGCCATGGTGA
>DIUF01000038.1 GCA_002422285.1 Flavobacteriales bacterium UBA6165
TCTTCCAAAAGTTCGTCGGAAACGACGCAATCTTCGGGGAGTTCAAGGCGCTGCACACGGATGTTCATGTATTTTTCGGCATCTGCGAGTAGGGGCGCTTCTTTTTCGTCGAAGAAGGAAATTGTTGTACCTGATTCCTCAGCGCGACCAGTTCGTCCCATTCTGTGGAGGTAAAACTCGGATTCTTCAGGCATATCGAAGTTGATTACATGGCTGATGCCCGTAATGTCGATACCGCGCGCAAAAAGGTCGGTGGCAATCAAGTGTTGGATTTCGCCGCTTTCAAAGGCTTCTGTGGTTGCCAAGCGCGTGTTTTGTGCTTTGTTGGCATGAATAACGCCGAGATTATTAAAACCTCGAGTGCGCAGCATGGTAAACAAGATATCCGCACGTCGTCGCGATTTCACGAAAATCAAGCATTTGGTGAATGACGTTTTGTCGTTGAGGAATAATTCCAAAAGATTGACTTTGGTGTTGTAATTGGGCACCGCAAATGCATATTGGTCGATCTGTTCCAAAGGCGAACCCGGCGTGGCTACTTGAATTTTTTCAGGCTCATTGAAAAAATCTTCTATCAAATCCTCAATAGCCTGATTCATAGTTGCAGAGAACATCAAGTTTTGTCTGCGCTCAGGCAACAAGTCCAAGATGTTTTTCAATTGCGGCAAGAAGCCCAAACTCATCATTTCATCGACCTCGTCAATTACAATGCGCTTTACGGCTCTGGTGCTCAAACTGCCATTGGCTATCAAGTCGAAAAGTCGACCAGGTGTGGCCACCACAAAATCTACACCCTTCATCACACGGTCGGTTTGTGTGCGGATATTCACACCACCATAAACACCAACCACAGAAAAATTCATGAAGAGCGTCAGTTTTTCAATTTCTTCCACCACTTGCGCCACCAATTCACGCGTAGGCACAATGATAAGCGCTTGCGGGTGAATGTCTTTGGAGAATTTCCACATGCGCAAGCAGGGCAGTAGGTAGGCCAAGGTTTTTCCCGTTCCCGTCTGCGCAATGCCCAACACATCTTTCCCCGACATAATCGTTGAAAAAACTTCTTTTTGGATGTCGGTTGGATGCTCCAAACCTTGCTCCTTCAAAGCTTTGAGTAAGGAACTATTGAGGTTTAAATCGGAAAACGAGATGCTTGAATTCATGGCGCAAAGATAAGGGTTTCTCTGCTTTACTGGATTTATAATGAATTAATTAATTGAAACACCAAGATAGATTACCTGACGGACTTTTCCAAAATAACAACTAAAGGAATATGTATATCAAACTCATAGACAACGCAGTAGAAGCTTAGCTAAAAATCGTTACACGGATTTTAATTGTCGCTATTTAACTCAAAGATTATTTATAGAATCACAAGTCGCTACACAGAGCGAACTCCTATGTTTGAAAAGTTCGTTTTTAGCAGCCATCATCTTTAATTAATCAAAATTACTGATGTTGACTTGAGCGGTTGATGTTATTTGACGGATTTAAAAATCAGCGATTGTCAGCGGTGCGTGCATCAGCCTCATCTGCGTGCCATTTTAAATTCAAATATTAGAACGCAGATAACGCGGATTTAGCAGATGTTCGCTGATAATGAAATTGTGAAGTCAAAACATGAACTACCAAATCGGTGTTGAATGATTGAAGTTTAGTCTAAATTTGGTTTTTGATTGGCAAAAATTCTACAAAACTCATTTTTACAAAACGTAGTGCAATCATTTCTTTTAACAACTACTTCTTCCACTCATTGATATTCGTAGACATGGTAAACATGTTGTTGAATCCAGCAGCAGAAACCACGTTGAAGCCATATTGGAACTGGAATTTTTTGAGCATCAAGCCCAATCCAAGGCTAAATCCAGACATGCCTGGTCGATTGGTAACCCGCATTTCTTCTCGCTGACGGTAATCAAAAGCGGCGCGCAAATGAAAGTGCTTGCCAAAAAGGGCTTCCACTTGAAAAGTAAGATGATGCATGGTTTTTCCTAAGAAATTTGCACGTTTGGGCTCAATAAGCTCATTGGTGAATGGGTCGCGGAATGGCTGTTCATTTGGATCAACATAGGTGATGTCCCAACGATTCAGGTGCTGAGCCAAAACCGTTAATCGAAAAGGTGCATGTTCCAATTTGTGAGATATGGCAATCATGGGATTGGGCGTGATGCGTTCTCTGTTTTTTGAAACATATCCTGAGAATTGCACACCGGCATTTCTTACCAAAGCTGTGACAACTGTGTTTTTATCTGCAAAATTCAAAGTTCCAGAAAAATCTAAGGTCATTCCGAAAGCTTGATAAGTTTCCAAAGTGGAAAATGCAAAATTCAAATTGGCACCCACTGAAACAACCTCATTAATCTGTTGACCATAGCCAGCACTTGCTATAAAATCACCTGCATAAAAGTCGCCTGCTACCTCTCCAGTTGGGAGTGTCAAATCCATTTTTCCGTATGAGGCATAGCGAAAACTTGTGCTCAAGAACTTGTTTTCAGCAATTTGATGCGCGTATCCAAACTGTCCATAGTTGATACCACTGGCCAAATAACTGTGATTGAATGTAGCTCGTCTGTGACTGTTTTTATTCAACAAAGAGGGCGCATGTAAACCTACCGTCACATCGTCATCCACAGCGTTGATGGCATTTCCTCCAAGGGCAACATGTCGCGCTGAATAGGGTAAATTCAAGGATACAAAAGTGCCTTGACCACCGATTTGTGACAACAGAGAAGCAGAAAAAAGAAGTAAAATGACGGCTAAACTGAATTTGGTCATGCTTTGTGATTTGTGTATATCAACGCACGAAATTAAAAATTATTGAATCGATTTTGTAAAAGCATTGCAATTTGATTGATACATGCAACAATTTATAGATTAATTCACTGAATAAAAAATCATTTCCGCATACTTTCTTTTGATAATTAAAAACTTGTGTTAAATTTGGCACTCAAACCATGACTATGAATTTTCCTATTTTAAGTAAGCGAGTTTTACTTGTGCCCGCGCTGCTTTTGACTGCTATGACTTTATCATGTCGTAAAGATAAGACAGAAATCCCTACAGGCCTTCCAATTCCACCAGATCCGACAGGCGTTTCGGTGGATTTGACACAAGTGCCCTATCCTAAATTATCGGATTATCGTTTTTTTGAGGGCGACATGAAAGATCAAAATCCTGCAGAAGGAGTTTTGCCTTACGAACCCATTACGCAGCTTTTCACGGATTATGCCTTGAAGAAACGTTTTGTTTGGATGCCTAATGGTACCAAAGCGAATTATGTTTCTGACACGGAAATTTTGGATTTGCCAGTCGGTTCAGCGATCATCAAGACATTTTACTACGACAATATGTTGCCTGAAAATGCAACTAGGATTTTGGAAACTCGAATCATGATTCGCAAGTCCACTGGCTGGATTTTCGCTGAATACGAGTGGAACGACGAACAGACTGAAGCCTATTTGAATATGGATGGCGTAAACAAAAGTATTTCTTGGGTACAAAATGGAACACCAATGTCTACCAATTATCGCTTGCCCTCTGATACAGAATGTATGATTTGTCATAAGTTTAATGCTAGTCCGATTCCTATTGGTATCAAACCTCAGCATTTGAACAAATCTTTGCAATATGCCGATGGCGAGATGAATCAATTGCAAAAGTGGGTAAGCGTTGGTTATTTGAATGGACCGCTCCCTAGCAATATTTTGACTGTTGTTGATTATAAGGACGAAAGCAAATCACTGCGTGATAGAGTGCGTTCTTATTTAGATATGAACTGTGCACATTGTCATCAAGAAAACAGCCATTGTGATTATCGTCCGATGCGTTTGGCTTTTTCTGAAACAGAATTGTCGTTAAATCTTGGCATTTGTGTTGACCCCGAAGAATTTATTGATGCATCTTTGGTGAGCATAATTGTGCCTGGAAACACAAGTAAATCTATGATGCATTTTCGTCTCGGATCTACCGAAGAGTCAAACAGAATGCCTTTGTTAGGGCGAACTGTTGTGCACCAGGAAGGTTTGGCATTACTTACCGCCTTCATCCAGTCTTTAACCAATTGCGATTAATATAAACCAAAACTTAAAACCTCTAAATCATGAAAAAAATATTATACTCAGCCTTATTTTCGATATTCGGAGTAACGACAATTATCGCTCAATCCACTTGTGCAACGGCAATAGAGATATCCGCAGGCACATACAGTTTTGCCCAAATTCAGGGCAATGATGTTCCTTTACCCGTTTGTTCTACAGGAGGCACTGGTGCAACTGCAGGACAATGGTATAAATACACCGCAACTGCTAGTTATGAAGTAACTGTAACAACCAACTTCCCTTTGATTAATGGCAATACTGACAATCGCGTTCAGGTATATACAGGAACTTGTGGGTCATTATCATGTATTGCTGGAGATGATGATAGTGGTACAGGTGTTTTGTGCGTGGTAACATTCAATGTTGTTCAAAATACAGACTATTACATTGCATTCGATAATCGCTGGTCCAGCAATGGATTTACATTTGAATTGATAGAGAATGTGCCTCCTCCTACACCTGATGTTGTTTTGGTAGCACAATCATTTCCTAATATTTTAGGTCAATACAAAATCGCAATTGCAGACATGAATGGTGATTATTTGGATGATATTGTTTCTGTTTCTTCAACCACTGTTCATATTTTATATCAACAAACGGATGGCACCTTTGAGCAAGAAGCCATAACTACAACTTCTGCACAATTTTTACCAACATGGAGTATGGCTATTGGGGATTATAACAAAGATGGGTTTAACGATTTGATGTATGGCAGCGGACAAGGCGTATCGTTTTTTCGCTCAAATAGTGATGGTACAGCCTATACCCATTGGGCAGCACCTAATTATGTTTTCTCTCAACGAACAAATTTTGTAGACATCAACAACGATGGTAATTTAGATGCATTTGCCTGTCATGATGTGGCTCCGAATGTCTATTATATCAATGATGGTGATAATAATTTGTCATTCAATCAAGGAGGTTTTGGAGATCACTCAACGGGTGGACATTATGCCACAATTTGGTTTGATTATGATAATGATGGTGATTTAGATGTTTTCATCTCTAAGTGTAGTGGTGGTGGTCAAGGATTGGCTGCTCGTTTTAATGAAATGCACAGAAACAATGGCGATGGTACATATTCCAACGTTTCAACTGCGGCTAATATGAATCATGGCAATCAAACTTGGTCGTCGGCGGTTAATGATTTTGACAACGATGGATTTATGGATGTTATTGTTGGCGTGAGTTCGTTTTCCCATGGTGGACACTTGTATATGCACAACAATGGCGATGGAACTTTTACAGACATTGCAACTGGAAGTGGTTGGGACACATACAATGGTACTTCTATTGAATACGTATCTTATGATTTTAACAACGATGGTTGGGCAGATGTGTTTACTAATGGTCGCATTTTCTTGAACAATGGTAATAATACGTTTACAGTTCAAACTGTTGCGCCAAACGTTGGTGCAGTAGGAGATGTGAACAATGATGGATTCTTGGATATTCAGAATGGAACTACAATTTATTTTAATCAGCCGAATGGAAATAACTGGGTTAAATTGAATTTAAAAGGTATTCAAAGCAACAGCAACGGTATTGGTGCCCGCGTTGAGATTTATGGTGCTTGGGGGAAACAAATCCGCGACGTTCAATCGGGTATTGGTTTCCGCCATATGGGCACATTGAATCCACATTTTGGATTGGGGCTGGCTACGGAGATTGATTCAATTATTGTTCGTTGGCCTTCTGGTGAAGTTGATATGATTTGTAACGCAGAAATTAACACTACAATTTATATTGAAGAGGGTAGTGGTTTGGTTCCAATTGCTGCTTTTTCTGCTTCTGCAACCGAAGTTAACTCGGGGGAAGTTGTTGCATTTACTGATGCATCAACACTTTGTCCAAATGCATGGTCGTGGAATGTTCAGCCAGCTACTGGTTGGGTGTATACAAACGGAACAACTGCGAATTCAGAAAATCCTGAAATTCAGTTCAACAATTATGGTTTGTACACAATCACTTTAATCGCTTCCAATCAAAATGGGCAGAGTGTAGAAAATCCAACTGCACAAGTAATGGTTAACTCTGGAGTAGGTCTTGATGCCGTATTGTCTTCAGCAATCAAAATCTATCCAAACCCTACTTCTGGCGAATTGAATATTGAATTTGCAGGGAATTTGGATAACGCGCGTTTATCTGTTGTGTCAACTATTGGCGCGGAAGTATTGAACTTTGCCGTTGTGCCCAATTCTATTGATGTCCATTTATTGAGCAATGGCACCTATTTCTTGGTGATTATGTTGCCTAATGGAGAAAAGCATACCACGCTTTTTGTGAAAAAATAAATTTAAGCAACTCCCGGTTTAGCGTTTAAATCGGGAGTTTTTTTTACACTTTATCCTAATATTATGAAAAAACATCTATTCTTAATCACGCCGTTTTTGCTTTGGAGTCAAGTATCATTGGCTCAAAGCACATGTGCTACTGCACAAATTGTAACAGCGGGCACTTACAGTTTCGCATCTGTTGACGGCACAGAAGTTCCGATGCCTATTTGCGCCGGTGGTGGAGCAGGTGCCACAATGGGAAAATGGTTCAAATTCAATTCCCCAGAAAGCGTTCAAGTCACTGTGACAACAGATTTCCCAGACATCAATGGCAATATCGATAATCGCGTGCATATTTACAACGGTACTTGTGGCGCTTTGAATTGTGTGGCAGGCGACGATGATAGCGGTACGGGACTTTTATGTGTTGTTGGTTTTAATGCCATCGCAAACACAGATTATTACATTGCTTTTGACAATCGATGGAATACGAATAATCCCAACAATGGATTCACTTTTGAGGTTATTACTTCACCAATGCCCCCTGCGCCACCCGTGAGTTTTTTGACGCAAAATTATCCTGATATCACTGGCACCTATAAAATAGCAATTGCTGATATGAATGGCGATTATCTAGACGACATCGTTTCTGTTTCTGGCACCTCGGTGAACATTATGTACCAACAAACGGATGGCTCGTTTATTCAAAACACCATTGCAACCGATCAAGCACAATTTGAACCTTCATGGAGTTTGGCCATTGGCGATTTCAACAAGGATGGTTTCAATGATTTGTTGTATGGTGGTGGAAGTGGCGTTACATTTTTCTATTCCAATAGCACTGGAACTGCGTATACACAGTGGTATGTGACCAACTACGTATTTTCTCAAAGAAGTAATTTTGTTGACTTAAACAACGACGGTCATTTGGATGCATTTGTTTGTCATGATGTGGCACCAAACGTATTTTACATGAACGACGGCAATGGTAATCTTACTTACAATCAAGGTGGTATTGGAGATCATCCCAATGGCGGAAATTACGGTTCAATTTGGATTGATTATGATAACGATGGCGATCAGGATTTGTTTATTTCCAAATGTCGAGGTGGTCAAAACACAGCCAAATTGAATGAATTACACAGAAACAATGGCGATGGCACATTTACAAACGTTTCTGTACTTGCAAACATGAATCATCCCAACCAAACTTGGTCTTCTGCGTGGAATGACTTTGACAACGATGGTTATATGGATGCCATTGTAGGCGCCAGTACTTTCACAGATGGCGGACATCTGTTCATGCACAATAATGGTGATGGTACTTTTACCGATATTGCTGAAGGAAGTGCTTGGGATACCTACACAGGTACTGCCATAGAATATGTTTCTTACGATTTTAACAATGATGGCTGGGCAGATGTGTTTACTAATGGTAGAATGTTCATCAACAACGGTGATAATACTTTCACAATTCAGGTCATTCAGCCATCTGTTGGAGCTATTGGGGATTTGAACAACGACGGATTTTTGGATATCCAAAATGGAAATACAATTTATTTTACTCAGCCCAATGGCAACAATTGGATTAAAATGAATTTAAAAGGTATTGAAAGCAATAGCAATGGGATTGGTGCTCGAGTAGAAATACACGGTGCATGGGGCAAACAAATCCGCGATGTTCAGTCTGGAGTTGGTTTTCGCCACATGGGCACATTAAATCCGCATTTTGGCATTGGTCAGGCTACAGAAATTGACTCCGTTGTTGTGCGTTGGCCATCTGGTAACGTTGATGTAGTTTGTAATGTAACAATCAACACAACGCTTTATATTGAAGAGGGCAGTGGTGTAGCTCCTGTTGCAGATTTCACTGTTTCTGATAACGATTTATTGCCCGGTCAGATTGCTGTGTTTACAGATGAATCTACAACAACATGTCCAGTTTCATGGGCTTGGAGTGTTCAACCTGCAATGGGATGGGCTTTTGTGAATGGCACCAATGCCTCAAGCCAAAATCCAGAAATTCAATTCAACAACATTGGCATATATAACGTTGGTTTGGTTGTCGCCAATGGAAATGGACAAAGCACTGAGAATCCTTCTGAGCAGATTAATGTCACATCAGGTGTGGGAATTGAAGAGAACATGGACGAATTGTTTAAAATCTATCCCAATCCAGCTTCAGATGAATTGAATATTACTTTTGGCGGAAATTTGGAAGGGGCGCAGATCTCTGTTGTTTCAACAATTGGAGCTGAAGTTTTATCTTTTGACTTGCTACCCAACACAATCAAAGTAGGACATTTGAGTAATGGAACTTATTTCTTGGTACTTGTTTTACCAAATGGCTCAAGAATGACGAAACTATTTGTGAAGCAGTAAAATCAACAAAAAAGATCATAAGACTCCCGATTATCAGTTATGAGGTCGGGAGTTTTTTTTATATTTTCATGGAGTTGTGAATATCTTGTAGGCTTCAATAAACTTGACTTACTTGATTTTTCCTTTCCTTTACCGCGATTTCACAGCTATGAAAAACGTATTACTATTTGTTGCGCTGATTTGTTTTACAATCACTTTGTCGCAAAACGAAATAACCTTAATTGTCAAAGAACAAGACAATAAGCAACCGATTTTGAATGCCAGAATCGAACTCCAAGATGGGCGTAAGTTTATAACGAATTTTGAGGGGAAGGCACGTATTCCCAATGTTGAAGTCCCAGTTCGTTTCGTTTTATCTGCTATAGGTTTTCAGACAGATACTCTTCAAATTGAATCTTTTGGTATTCATGAAATTTTTATGCGTCCGAAAGAAAAAACTACTCAGACCGTAATTGTGTCTGCATCTCGACGCGAGCAAAATATCGAAGAAGTTCCTATCTCTATGGAAATTTTGACGCCTGCCATTCTGATGAATAAAGGTTTGACTAGCTTAGATCAAATGGTGGATCAAAGTCCGGGTGTTTATGCTATGGATGGACAGGTTAGCATCAGGGGCGGTGGAGGTTACTCGTATGGTGCTGGAAGTCGCGTGCTTTTGGTTTGGAATGGAATTCCGATGATGTCGCCGGATATAGGTGATGCTAAATGGGGTTCAATCCCAGTTGAACAAGCCGATCAAATTGAAATCATGAAAGGGGCATCATCTGTTTTGTATGGCAGTGGAGCATTAAATGGAACCATTGCGCTCAATGAGCGTGAACCGAGCAAGCAGGGCGATTTAAAAGCTCGTGTGCAATACGGTTTGTATGATGGTCCAAGGCGACAAGAATTGCAATGGTGGACGCGCAGCCCAATGATGTACATGGCTGATGTCTATTATGGCAAAGCATTCAAGCGCCTGGGAGTTTCTCTAGGAGTTCATGGCATGTGGAATGAGGGATACAAGCAGGGAGAAAAAGAAAATCGAATTCGAATGAACGGTTCTGTTTACTATCGTTTTGGCGAACACATGCGAACTAAAGCGGGAATATCGTACAACTTTCAATACGAAGATCTTGGGCTCTTTGTTCTTTGGCGCGGCGGCAACGAGGCTTTGGTACCACTAGATAATACTTTGTCAAATCAGCGATCTATCCGTTTAAATGTTGACCCGTATTTGATGTTTTTTGATAACAAACAAAACAAACATCATCTGAGAACACGCTACTACTTGGTGTCAACAGGTAGCATCGGTAATTTGTATTCGGCATCTAAGGCTGAAAGTTATTATGCGGACTACCAATTTTCTAGGAAGTTTGAAAAAAAAGGAGCAATAACAGCTGGAATAACTAGTATCAGTAATGTCATTGTTGCAGAGATTTTTGGAAACCACCGTTCACAGAATTTTGCTGCATATTCTCAATTGGATTATGGTGTAGGAAAATTCAATTTTACGGGCGGTTTGCGTTTGGAGTATATGCAACAAGATAATAATCTGCTAGATTCCAAATTCACCATAGGCAATTTTGAGTCACCAATTTATCCTATTGTTCGTGCGGCTATGCATTACCAACCTTTTAAATTGTCTCATGTTCGCGCATCCTATGGTCAAGGCATCCGCTTTCCATCTGTGGCTGAGCGTTTTGTTTCAACATCAGTAGGTGCCCTAATCATATTCAATAATCCAGAATTGAGACCAGAAACAGGTTGGTCTGGCGAAATCGGTTGGAAGCAGATTGTTCCCCTCGACAATTGGAAAGCGTCGATTGATGTTGCAGGATTCATCAATCAATATAGCAATATGACAGAGTTTACTTTTGGCGTTTATAATCCAGATTCTATCCCACTTTCTGTAAATCCAGACAATATAGGTTACATTGGCAACTGGGTTGGTTTTCAAGCGCAAAATGCTGAACGAGCTCGAATTACCGGACTAGAGTTTTCATTCAACAGTCAAGGTAAAATTAAAGAGATTGAGCTTCTAACTTTATTGGGTTACACATACATGAATCCAATTTCCTTGAACCAAGATTCTGCTTATCGCGCCACATTTTCTAATCCAGATTCAGATATTTTAAAGTATAGATTCAATCATTTGTTTAAAGCGGACGTTCAACTGAAATGGAAAAAATACGGTTTTGGTATGTCGAGTAGATACAACAGTTTTATGTCTAACATTGATTTGATTTTTGAATCGAGTATTTTTGGACAAGAACTACTTCCGGGTTTAAAAGATTACCGAGAAATTTATGACCAAGGTGTCTTTGTTTTTGATATGCGCTTTTTGTATGATTTCACTGAGGATTTTTCTGTCAATTTTATTGTAAACAATCTCTTCAATGCGGAATATGTCAGTCGCCCTGGAGATATGCAGCCACCTAGGGCTTTTATGGTGCAGTTGCGCTATGGAATTCAGTAATACTGACCGAATTTCTTGTACTTTTGCCAAATGTTTGTTCAACACAATACCGTTTCCAGTTGCTTGGATTATGTTAAATCGCGACTAGAAAATCAATTTTCGCTCACCGAAATTCGCCAAATCCAACGCCAGATTTTTGAGAAAATATTTGCTTGGTCACCAGCCCAGTTGATGCTCAATAATGATTATCGTTTAACTGAATCGGAGTTGTTGTTGGTGCGCGATTTTGTGAAAAGACTCAAAAATAATGAGCCTCTACAATACATTATGGGCTACACCGAGTTTTGCGATTTGAAAATTCTCTGCGATTCGCGAGCTTTAATCCCACGACCAGAAACTGAAGAATTGGTTTACAAAATACTCGAATACAACAAAACCAACACTGCCGAAACAAAAATTTTGGATTTATGCACGGGTTCTGGTTGCATCGCCTTGGCCTTGAAGTCTAAATGGGATCAAGCTGCGGTAACTGGTGTTGATGTTTCCATTGAGGCTTTACAACTCGCGCAGAAAAACGCTGAATCCTTGAACTTGTCTGTGTCTTGGTTGAAAGAAGATGTGCTTCAACTGGCAGATGCAAATGTTTTGAAAACTCAAAAATGGGATGTGATTGTTTCTAATCCGCCTTATATTCCAGAAAAAGATAAGTCCATGATGGCTTCTAATGTCCTTGATTTTGAACCGCATTTGGCACTTTTTGTTGATAATAAGCAACCTATTATTTTCTATCAACGCATCATCGAATTTGCCAAGGGTCAGTTAAAAAATGATGGTCTTTTGGCTTTTGAATTGCATGAAAATCTTGCAAATGAAGTGAAAGAGGCTTGTTCACAAAATGGCTTTTCTGCTGTTGAAATCTTCGAGGATTTACAAGGCAAGTCCCGAATGTTGGTCGCTCGAATTTGATTACTTTTGCTTCCATGTCAAGTTGATTTCAGACTTGATTTTCAAAGGAAATTACTTGTATGCAAGCATCTGTTCAACAACGCATAGCTCAACTAGAACGCGAACTTCATCGCCATAATCACCTCTATTATGTAGAGTCGAAACCAGAAATTTCTGATTACGATTTCGACATGCTGCTGAAGGAATTGGAAACTTTAGAGTCACAATATCCGGAGTTGGTATCAGCGAATAGCCCCACCAAACGTGTTGGAGGCGACCTCACCAAGAAATTCCCTACGGTGGTGCATCAGTTTCCCATGCTTTCACTCTCAAATAGTTATTCTGAAGAGGAAATAAAGGATTGGGAGCAACGCGTGAAAAAGTTGGTCGGAGATGAAGTGGAATATGTTTGCGAGTTGAAATACGATGGCGTTGCTATTGGCATCCGTTATGATAATGGTCAACTTGTGCAAGCTGTAACGCGTGGCGACGGCGCACAAGGTGAGGATGTTACGGCGAATGTAAGAACGGTAAAAAGTGTCCCTTTGGTTGTTCATGGTAATTTCCCGGAGTCCTTTGAAATTCGCGGCGAAATTTTTATGCCTCAGGCGGCTTTTGAGAAATTGAATGCGCAAAGAGAGCGCGATGGCGAGCCGCTTTTTGCCAATCCGAGAAACACTGCATCGGGGACACTTAAAATGCAGGATTCAGCTGTTGTGGCACAGCGCGATTTGGATTGCTACCTCTATGGCTTGTATTCCAATTCTTATTTGGCTGAGGGACATTTTCAAGCGGTTGAATTGGCAGGGCAGTGGGGCTTTAAAGTTCCCAAACCTGAAAAGCGATTTGTCGAGTTGCATCGAAATGTTGATGGTGTAATGGATTTTATTCACTATTGGGATAAAAAGCGCGCGGAGCTTCCGTTTGATATAGATGGCGTTGTCATCAAAGTGAATTCTTATAAACATCAGCAAAATCTTGGATTTACAGCAAAATCTCCCCGTTGGGCGATTGCCTATAAATTCAAGACAGAGCGGGTTCAATCTACTTTGCTCTCTGTTGATTTCCAAGTCGGAAGAACAGGTGCTGTTACTCCAGTGGCGAATTTAGAACCTGTTCAGCTCGGTGGAACAACTGTAAAAAGAGCCTCATTACACAATGCTGATCAAATTGAAAAGTATGATTTGCACCTACTCGACAAAGTTTTCATTGAAAAAGGGGGCGAAATTATTCCGAAAATTGTTGATGTGAATTTGTCTGAGCGTCAACACAATGCGCGGCCTCTGGTCTTCATTTCTCATTGTCCAGAATGTGATACCGCATTAGAGCGCCAAGAAGGTGAAGCCCAACATTTTTGTCCAAACGATGTCGGCTGTCCTCCGCAAATTAAAGGAAAAATGGAGCATTTTATTTCCCGTAAAGCCATGAATATTGATGGTTTGGGCGCAGAAACTATTGAATTGCTTTACGATAAACACTTGATCAACAACGTCGCTGATTTATATGATTTGCAATACGAAGATTTGATTCAACTCGACCGCATGGCGGATAAATCTGTACGCAATTTACTGGCCGGTTTGGAGGAGAGTAAAAATGTACCATTCGAACGTGTTTTGTTTGCTTTGGGGATTCGTTTTGTGGGTGAAACAGTGGCAAAAAAATTGGCACAGGCGCTAGGAAATATTGATGCTATTGCACAAGCGTCTTTCGAAGAATTGATTGGAATTGAGGAGATTGGGGATAAGATCGCACAAAGCATTCGTCAATATTTTACTGTAGAGTCAAATATCGAAATCATCCAAAAGCTCAAAAATGCAGGATTGCAATTCGAAATGGAACAAAAAGAATTGGTGGGTGATGTTTTGAAAGACGCAAGCATTGTTGTTTCTGGTGTTTTTGAACGAATTTCACGCGATGAATTGAAGGCTTTGATTGAATCTTATGGTGGCAAAAACGTGGGTTCCATTTCAGCGAAAACGACTTATGTTGTGGCAGGGGAAAATATGGGACCAGCAAAATTTGAAAAAGCACAAAAATTGGGCGTGAAGATTTTGTCGGAATCCGAGTTTTTTGAAATGATTGGACTATGATGTACATCGCTGATTATACGAAGTGGAAATCTTTACTTTTCGTAATTCCCATCTATAACGATGCGGACAATAGGAAATTCATGCAGTTCAGAGAACAGATTTTGGCTGTCAATCCCAAAATGGTGATGAATGCCATCCGCTGGAATCACGACAAAAAAGCGGTGAAAGCCAAAGACTATCAACGGGTGCCCAATGAATGGAATCATGCTGATTTTAATTGGTTGGGAAAACACCGCAATTTTGGCATTGAGGATTATTTCAAGCGCCCCTATGATGCCATGATTTTACTCTGTGATGACATGCCCAAAGAAGCGATGAAAATTGTTGAACAATCGCAAGCTACTTTGAAAATCGGTTTTGATAACAACTTGAATAATTTCGATGTTGTACTCAAATCAGAAAAAAACGATTTACAAGCGCGTATGGATTTGGTGAGGCAGTATTTTATGGTACGGTGATTTTTTTATCTCCCTAAAAAATCATTCCAACCAAAATTGCTGTCGAAAAACAAGCCAGTGTACCACCAATGAGCGCCTTGATGCCAAACTTCGCCAATTCCCCTTTACGTCCGGGAACTAGAGCACCGATTCCGCCAATTTGAATACCAATGGAGGCAAAATTGGCAAATCCACAAAGGGCATAGGTCGCCATAAGTATGGATTTTTGCGTCATGCGGTCTTGGAGTTCACCTAAATGTGGATAAGCCACAAATTCATTGAGAATTGTTTTTTCGCCAAGCAATTGACCGAAAATCATGGAATCTTGCCAAGGAACGCCCATCAACCAAGCTACAGGAGCGAAAATATGACCCATTAAAAATTCGAAACTCAAGGCGTCGTAACTACCACTTGAAGAAATTAGACCATTTAGTCCTGTAAAATGACCGAAAAGGCCAAGTATATAGTTGCAAAGTGCAATCAAACTAATGAAAACAACCAGCATTGCCCCAACGTTTACCGCTAAGCGAACACCGTCTGTGGTGCCATTGGCAATTGCTTCTAGAGCGCTACCACCCAGTTTTTCTTTAGAGACACTCAAATCTGTTTGGATTTTTTCCTTCTCAGGATAAAGCATTTTAGCAAAAACGATCGCAGCGGGCGCCGACATAATAGAAGCGGTTAAGAGGTGTTTTGCAAAGTACAATTCGCGGATTGGGTCTCCTTTCCCCAAGAAGCCAATATACGCTGCTAAAACGCCTCCAGCAATTGTCGCCATGCCTCCAACCATGAGAGAAAGCAACTCCGACTTCGTCATTTTTTCCAAGTAAGGTTTGACCAATAGAGGAGCTTCCGTTTGTCCCAAAAACACATTGCCTGCTGCTGCAACACTTTCTGCACCTGATAGACCCATTGCGCGATACATTATCCATGCCATTGCGTAAACGAATTTCTGCAATATACCCCAATAGTAGAGCAATGACGATAGCGCTGAAAAGAAAATCACAGAGGGTAATATCCATGTCACAAAATTCATTAAAGCAGGGTTCATATCAACATCCCCTAAGGCTCTGAAAATAAAAGTTGCACCGTCGTGCGACATGTTGACCACTGTTGTAAAACCTTTAGCCAAAAAATCGAATATAGATTCTACAAAGGGTACCTTTAATATTAATAGGGCTAAAACCAATTGCAATGCAATTCCTTTACCTACCAGCGACCAGTTGATGGCTTTGCGGTCGCTGCTCAATAAATAGGCTAGCCCCAATACAAACAAGAGTCCTAAAAAACCTCTTAATAAGCCGATAATCGACAAGCCTGTATTGTTTTTGGTAGATGATTCAAGATAGAATAATTCGCGCGAATCTTGTGAGACCAATGTCAAATGGCTTGCACTTTGATTTTTAACAAAAAAGGAAAGCGTGTCGTTTTCACCATAGAGATGCAAAGAGTCCTTTTGAAGTGACCAAATGCCTTGAGTAATTCCTGCGAAATCGGAATCCGACAATTCGAACGATTGCATGTTTTTCAATTCCAAAAAACCTGTTGAACGTTCAAAGCGTTGAAACCAAGAGTTGTCCTGCGCAAAAAGAGGTATCGTAAGAATACAAAACAAAGCAACACCTGCGTGTGCTATGAAGCGGCTGATATTACTGACGCTTGTTGATTTCATCTCTTATTTGAGAAGCCAGTTCGTAATCTTCGTTTTCTAGCGCCTCTTTCAACATTCCTTGCAGTTCATCGGTAGATTTTGTGCCCATTTCATTCATAGGGACATCGTCGAGGTCAGAAAAATCATCTTTTTCATCAGAGCCCAACAATTGATTAGATTCATCAATTAAAATTCCGCTTGACGACATGATGTTTTCTGTAGTATAAATCGGGCAATTAAAGCGAACACCAATGGCAATGGCATCAGATGTTCGGGCATCAATTTCTTTCATTTCGCCGTTCGACTCACATATCAATTTGGCATAGAAAATACCTTCGGATAAATCGTAAATGAAAACTTCCTTCACCGCAATTCCAAAAGACAATGCCATACTTCTAAACAAGTCGTGAGTCAGCGGCCGAGATGGCTTCATTTTTTCCAACTCTATAGCAATTGCCTGTGCCTCAAAGCCACCTATGATGATAGGTAGTCTGCGTGAGCCACCAGTTTCTGACAATACTAATGCGTATGCTCCAGACTGGGTTTGACTGTAGGAAAGACCAAATATTTCTAATCGTATTTTGCTCATATCGTGTCGTTCGCCATTAGACGAAGGTGAAGTTAATTTCTCAATTAATGAGCAGCTTTAAATTTTTTAACGGCTTCGGTCAATTTTGGCAACACCTCGAAAGCATCACCTATGACACCATAATCTGCAGCCTTGAAAAATGGTGCTTCAGCATCGGTGTTTATTACCACAATAGTTTTTGAACCGTTTACTCCAGCCAAGTGCTGTATAGCTCCTGAAATACCAGCGGCAATGTATAAATTTGGACGAATGGCAACACCAGTTTGACCAACGTGTTCGTGGTGAGGTCTCCAACCAATATCTGAAACTGGACGAGAGCATGCAGTCGCAGCGCCCAAAGCTTCGGCCAAGTCTGTAACAATACCCCAGTTTTCAGGACCTTTCAGACCTCGACCCGCAGAAACTACCAATTCAGCTTCTGGCAGTGGAATTGCACCTTCTGGTTTCTTCACAGCTTTGACTGTAATTCCAGCAGCACCTGCGTTTCCGTTATAATTCTCAACGCCACATGAATCACCATTCGCTTGAGGTTTTAAAGAGTTTGGTAACACAGAAATTACTTTTATTTCCGTTTTCAAATTAACCAAAGCCATTGCTTTACCACTAAAAACATTTACTCTTACTTGGTCGCCGTTTGGCAAAGCGGTTGCACCAGAGGCAAATCCAGCTTTCAAGCGAGCAGACAAACGAGGAGCAACAGATTTCCCTGTGATATCGTGAGATATAACAATGGTTTTAGCTCCAAGTTCAGTGGCTGCATTTGCAATTAATCGGGTGATTTGTTGTGCATCAAAAGTTGTGATTGAACTATCGCGCAATACTTTACTTGCACCGTGTGTCCCTAATTTAGCAAGTACATCATCACTTGTATTACCAGCGGTAATGACTGTAACGCTTCCAATTTTTGATCCGTAGTAAACAGCTTCAAATTGGTTTTTTGATATTTTTCCTGAGAACGAATCAACGTAAACTAATACTGACATGATTGTAATATTTTTGAGTTAAATAACTTTCGCTTCTGAGTGCAGCAATTCCACTAATTTGTCCATTTCATCTGTGCTTAACATAACGCATGCAGACTTGGCTGGAGGCAATTCGTAAGATGCAAATTGTGTCAATTCAGTTGCTGATATTGGATCAATAAGGTTTAATGGCTTTGTGCGAGCCGCCATGATACCGCGCATATTTGGAATACGCTGCTCAGCCATGCCTTTAGCACAACTTACAACTAAAGGCAGACTGGCTTCAACCTCTTCTAAACCACCGGCGATTTCGCGATCTAGTGATACAGTGTTTCCGTTTACTTCTAGACGAGTAGCCAAAGACACAAAGGGTGCGTCCATCAATTCAGCAATCATACCACCAACTTGACTTCCATTATAATCGATGGTTTCCTTTCCCGTAAGAACAAGGTCGTAGCCATTATTTTTCGCGTAATCAGCAATTTGCGCCGCAACGAAATAAGCATCACGGGCCTCACTGTTTATTCTTACTGCATCATTAGCGCCAATAGCCAGAGCCTTTCTGATAATTGGGTCGTCTGTTGCTGTTCCAACCGTGATGGTCGTTACATGAGCACCTTGTGTTTCTTGTAATTCACAAGCCCTCACAAGCGCATACCATTCATCGTAAGGGTTCACAATATATTGAACACCGTTTTCATCAAACTTGGTGTTTCCTTCTGTAAATGCAATTTTAGACGTAGTGTCTGGAGATTTACTGATACAAACGAGTATTTTCATTAGGATGTGTATTTCAGAATATGGAGTGCAAAAATAAGTATTTTATAAACACATAGGAATAGGCATTGAGCTAAAAAATAAAAAAGTCCACAGAGAACCTCTATGGACTTTTAAGGAATATATTCAAGTGATACTATTTAACCAAAGTCAATTCATCAATCAAGTTGCGAGCGCCAGCATATTTGTCCATAATTAAAAGCACAAATCTGATATCTACGTTAATAGTGCGCTGTAAATCAGGGTCAAAAATAACATCTCCAGCCATAGCCTCAATGTTTCCGTCGAAAGCCAATCCAATCAATTCACCTTTACCGTTGATTACTGGTGAACCTGAGTTACCACCTGTAATGTCATGGTCAGTCAAGAAATTCACAAACATGTATCCGTTTTTATCGACATACGGACCGTAGTTTTTACTGTTATAGATGTCCATAACGCCTTGCGACAAGTCAAATTCTGGATCGCCTGCTTTGTGCTTTCTCACCATATCCGCTAAAATTGTAAAATAATTAGATGGAGCGGTATTTCGAGCATCTGCAGGAAGGGCACGTACTTTTCCGTAGGTGATTCTCATTGTTGAGTTGGCGTCTGGATAAAATTTACTTTTCTTATTGGCCATGCGCATACCTTGTACCATCAAACGGAAGGCGTGCTCATATTTTTCTTTTTTCTCGAGAATATCTGTTGAAGCACTTCCATTGTAATGGTTCAAGAGGTTTTCAGAAAGCTTCATAATTGGATCATTTTCCAAGATTTCCAAAGAGGGATTTTTCACGAAAGCTATCAACGCTTCTTTAGAGCCAAAAACACTCTTGGCGAAAATTTCATTGATATAATTAGAGAAATCGTTACCTTTCGTTTTTGTCAGTTCTTCAACCATGGAAGCTAAAGGATAACCTTGCGAACGTTTTGCATAAAGTTGAAGCATTTGAGCGTAAATGTCGCGTTCCAAGTTCATGTTTAAGTCAGCATAGAATTCATCGATTTGCTCCAAAATTGCTCCTCGATCAGCATCTTGATTGGTTGATTTGGCAAACCGCTCAATGGTCCTGCCAAGACGAAAACGAATGGCCGCGAAAGATGAACCTCTAAATACCAACATCAAATAGTTGTCGTGACGGGCTTTTTCATTGGTAACGGCATAGTAGGCATTAATATCGGAAATTACAGTGCCGTAACGAGTTCTATTTTTCTTTCTGTTGGCCCATGTGTTGAAAGTTGATTCTTGTGCTGTTTTACGCTCTACAGTTTTGTGTTGAGAAAGAGCATCAATCATTCCTTGTCTATTTTTCCAGTAGTTGGCAATACCTGAATATTTTGAAGCATAATCCAAACGTGTTTTTTCGTCTTCGTTCATGTATTTTTTCAATACATCCATAGCCAATTTTGATGCCTCAACCCAAGCCGGATAAGCATATTTTACGTTTTGTTCAACACCTTGAGCTGGCATCCAACGGTTTGTGCGACCTGGATATCCCATAATCATTGAGAATTCTCCAGCCTGATATCCTTTGATGTTTACAGGCAAGTGGTGCTTTGGTGTCAAAGGAACATTGTTCGTTGAATATTCAGCTGGTCGTCCGTTCTTGTCAGAATAAACACGAAAAAGAGCAAAATCACCAGTGTGACGCGGCCATTCCCAGTTGTCTGTATCACCACCAAATTTACCAATACTCTCAGTTGGTGTTCCAACCAAACGAACATCTGGATAGTCTTCGTAAACAAAATAGTAAAATTCATTACCCTCGTAAAAAGAACGTACATGAACGGTGTAAGCACCATTGTTGCTCATTTCTTTTTGGATTTTTTGCATTTCAGCGCTTTGAGCAGCATTTCTCTCCTGCATAGTCATTTTGTCATTAACTACACTCAACATGCGTTTAGTTACATCACCCATTTGCACCAAGAAACGAACAAATAAATCTTTCGGCTTCAATTCTTCTTGGAAGGACTTCGCCCAAAAACCATCGCGCAAATAGTTGTTTTCTGGTGTAGATAGCTCAGCGATTGAACCATAACCACAATGGTGATTGGTCAAAATTAATCCTTTATTGGAAATAACTTCACCCGTACAGTAGCCTCCAAAGTGAACAATAGCGTCTTTTAGTGAGGAATTATTGATGTCATAAATTTCTTTTGCAGTGAGCTGTAAGCCCATCTTTTTCATGTCTTTGTAGTTTCTATTCAACATGAATGGTAACCACATTCCTTCGTCGGCGCGCGAGAAGAGTGTTGTGAAGGTGATAACACCTAAGAGTAAAAACGATTTAATTTTCATGTATATTGATTTTAATGTATCCTAAATAAAATTAATGCCCTTGAGCAGATAAAAAACGTTCTGCGTCCAAAGCTGCCATACAACCTGTGCCGGCTGCTGTAATAGCTTGACGGTAGTTTTTGTCGGCTGCATCGCCAGCTACAAATACACCTGCAACGTTGGTTTTGGTTGTGCCCAACTCCGCATATTTGATGTATCCCGTTTCATCCAAATCGATGTAGTCTTTGAAAATAGCGGTATTGGGTTGGTGACCAATCGCCACGAAAAACCCTGTTGCTTGAATTGTTTTTTCCTCGCCCGTTTGGTTGTTTCTCACCAAAACACCAGTTACCAAATCATCGCCTAATACTTCAACTGTGTCGGTGTTATAAAGGATTTCGATGTTTGGTGTGTTTTTCACACGGTCTTCCATAATTTTTGAGGCGCGGAATGCATCTCGACGAACAAGCATGGTTACTTTGGTACACAATTTAGAAAGGTAATGCGCTTCTTCACAGGCAGAATCACCAGCACCAACAATCACAACTTCGTGACCGCGGTAGAAAAATCCATCACAAACAGCACAAGCTGAAACGCCGCCACCATTTTTTAAGAATTTTTGTTCAGATTCTAGACCCAAATATTTCGCAGAAGCTCCAGTTGCTATTATTATCGTATCGGCATGGATTTCTAAACCATTATCAGCCCATGCTTTGAATGGGCGCTTTGAAAAATCTACTTTATCGATGAACCCTGGGCGCACAACTGTTTCAAAACGCTCTGCCTGAGCGCGTAATTGAATCATCATTTCTGGTCCAGTTACGCCATCAGGATAACCAGGAAAATTTTCTACTTCGTTGGTTGTTGTAAGCTGTCCGCCCGGTTGAAGCCCTTCATAAAGCACAGGATTCATGCTGGCACGTGCCGCATAAATTGCAGCCGTATATCCTGCTGGGCCTGAGCCAATAATCAGACATGGAGTTGTTTCGATTTGGTTCATTTGTACATGATTTTTAAGGACGGCAAAAATAACAATCTACATTGAATTGTGGTGCATCTTTTGTTACTAATGGAAAATATTATGAATCAATGGTGCAATATCAAGAAAAGAGCAGTACTTTTGCAGTCGCTTTTTTTGACCCACAATGATCGACACGGAACTTTTTACAGCCAAGAAACTTTACGATTTTCAAACGAAAGCAGTTCAGGTTATTTTAGATGCCATTAAAGAAAACGGATCTCAATTTAATTTGGTTTATCAACTTCCTACTGGTGGAGGGAAAACGGTTATATTTTCTGAAATCACCCGTCGCTATATCGAAGAATGGAATAAGAAAGTTTTGATTCTGACACATCGTATTGAACTTTCGGTGCAAACCAGCAAGCAACTTTCGGCCATAAATGTCTCAAACAAAGTCATCAGCAGTGAGGTGAAAAAGTTGGAAGACCAAGACGATTTTCAGTGCTTTATTGCCATGGTGGAAACCTTAAATAACCGACTGCAAGAAAATGACGATTTCATCAAGGACGTTGGTTTGGTTATTGTCGATGAAGCACATAACAACAGTTTCAGGAAAATATTCCAGTATTATGAAAACGCCAATATTCTCGGCGTTACTGCAACGCCTTTAAGTTCCAATCGAACCTTACCGCTAAACGATAATTACGATAAATTGATTGTGGGCGAGAGCATCTCATCTTTAATCGGAAGTGGTTATTTAGCAGATGCACATACTTACACCTACGATGTTAACCTTCATGGTTTAAAAATTGGTACGCATGGTGATTTTACTGTGAGTAGCTCTGAATTGGTTTACGGCAATCATTTTATGCAAGAAAAACTTTTGTTTGCCTTTGAAGAGTTGGCTGTAGGTGAGAAAACACTCATTTTTAATAGTGGCATTGAAACTTCACTTCGGGTTTTGGAAACATTCAAGAAACGAAACTATCCTATTCGCCACTTGGACAGTACGTTTGCTGATAAAGACAGAAAAGAAATTATCCAATGGTTTAAAGAAACTCCAGATGCTATTTTAACGTCGGTTGGTATCTTGACAACAGGATTTGATGAGCCAACTGTTCAGACTGTAATTTTGAACAGGGCCACGCGTTCTCTAACCTTGTATCATCAGATGATCGGAAGAGGTTCTCGTCGATTGCCAAACAAAGGGACATTTAAGCTCATTGATCTTGGAAATAACGTACGACGATTTGGTTATTGGCAAGACTTTATCAATTGGCAAGACGCTTTTCGTTTTCCTGACCGTTTCTTGGAATCGCGCCTGTCTGCTGATGATGACCTTCAATTTGAGGTTGAGTATGAGATTCCTCATTATCTGGTAGGTCGAATCGATGAGGAACAGTTGAATGGTTTTTCGATGAAAGAGCTCTATTATGAGCTGCTAGATAGTGGAGAAAAAGGCAAGATGGCTGTGGATTTATCCGTAGAAAATCATGCTGCAGCCATCAAAGAAAAAAGCGAGGATTTTTATGATGCTGTGGAATTGATGAATTTGCTTCAGGACCACATTGAATATCGGTTGAAACAATATACCAAGTGCATCGCCAAGAGCACACCAAACTACTTCAAGTACCTCATGGAGACCTACAACCGCCAATTGCGACAGACCTTGCGCGGAATGTTTGATGATTGATTCATTGCTTGGAGTGAAAACCAAGCAAAATAAATTTCCTACATTCGCCAAAAATCTTGCAGATGAAGAAAGCGCTACTTGTTTTAACTCTCGTTTTGGCTTGCACTAGCACATCGTTTTCACAATTTTCTTTGGATTTACCTGAATATGCCATTGAAGGCGTTGCAACCCAAGTGCCCATAAGCTTCGACGATGAAGTGCTGAGTACAGTGAAAGTGGGAATGCGCAGCTACACTGTTAAAGAAAATGAGTCTGGTTATTTCATTGAGGTACATTTCTATCGCGACAAAACATCGACTTTCGCGGCTTATGGCAAATCGCCAGCTGTAATTCCATCTTGGTGGGCTGTGGTTCCGCCTTTGGTTGCGATTATTATGGCGCTATTAATCAAAGAAGTATTGGTTGCTTTGTTGATGGGGATTTTCATCGGTGCAGCGACTCTTGGTTTTTATACTGGTGGTGTTGGGGGTATTTTCTCAGGATTTTTGGCTGTTCTCGACCATTATATTTTATCAGCATTGAACGACCCAGACCATTTATCAGTTGTTCTTTTCTCACTGCTTATTGGTTCTATTGTGGCAGTCATCTCCAAAAACGGAGGCATGAAAGGCATTGTGAATCGAATTGTGAAATATGCACAAACACGTCGTTCAGGAATGCTTACGACCTATTTTTTAGGCTTGGCGATTTTCTTTGATGATTATGCGAATTCTTTAGTTGTTGGTAATACCATGCGTCCTGTAACGGATAAACTGAAAATCTCCCGCGAAAAGTTGGCCTACATTGTTGATTCTACTGCTGCGCCCGTGTCAGCTATTGCTTTTGTGACGACATGGATTGGTGCTGAATTGGGTTATATTTCTTCAGCGATGGATAAAATCAACGCCAATGAAGTACTTGTAGAAGAAGGTGTTTATTCCATTTTTGTGAACTCCTTGGCTTATTCGTTTTATCCCATTTTGACCTTGATATTTATGTTTATGCTAATTCGTTCCCAACGCGATTATGGGCCAATGTTGAAAGCTGAAAACAAAGCAATTAGGGGCGATGAAGCAGCGTTTGGTTCATCAACGGAAGATGTCAATTATGATGAATTTGAACCAGTTACACAAACAAAAGTACGGGCCATGAATGCTTTGATTCCAGTGCTAATCATCGTTTTAGGTACTTTGGTTGGTTTGGTTTACACAGGTGTATCAGCTTGGCAGATTAAGTTTATGGAGAAAGGCTTAGCTCCCGATATTCCATTTTTTGAAGGCTTGGCAAAAATAGACGAAGAATCGGTGACTATGCTTCAGAAAATTGGAGCGATAATAGGTGCTGCAAATTCATACAGTGCTTTATTGTGGTCGTCTATGGCGGCTTTATTCATTGCTGTTTTGATGACAGTTTCCCAACGCATCATGAGTTTGAAAGACACAATGGAAACCGTAGTTCAAGGCATAAAAACCATGATGTCGGCTGTCTTGATTTTGGTTTTGGCTTGGTCTTTAGCGGAGGTAACCCGCGATTTGAATACAGCCGATGTTATTAAAAATGCTTTCGGAACTGAATTTAGTGTTTGGCTCATTCCCGCAATTACGTTTCTCATTTCTGCATTGATAGCCTTTTCAACGGGTTCGTCATGGTCAACAATGGCCATTGTTTATCCTATCATGATTCCAACAGCCTTTGCTATAGCTCAAGCAGGGGAGGGTGTGGACGCCATGGTGATATTATACAACACAGTTGCGAGTGTGCTTGCTGGGGCTGTTTTGGGCGACCACTGTTCCCCGATATCCGATACAACAATTCTGTCTAGTTTGGCTACTGCCTGCGACCACGTGCAGCACGTCAAAACGCAAATTCCTTATGCATTGACTGTTGGTGGAGTAGCACTATTTGTTGGGATTATTCCAACATCTTTGGGTCTCTCACCGCTTATTGCTTTCCCGGTCGCCATTGCTGTACTATGGGGTGTGATTAGGTTTGTGGGGCGGAAAGCGATAGGGTAAACCTTTTTCATTAATTTTTACGATAGGGTGTATGGCTTTTTCCATAGTGTTATTGCTGGTTTTTTGTGCTTTGAGTTTAGCATTCATCGAACTGATTGCGATTTTCAACTATCTCCGCAATAAATTTTTTCCAAACAAATTCGTTTATATTCCTTTTTATTGGGGATTTATCATCTCTTTTTTATTGATTTTGATTCGGATATTATGGATTGAGTTTTTTGGAGTTTGGGTGAATTGAAAAAGTCCGCAAAATCAGGTGTTGAAGCATAAGCAATTAACTTTACCCCCAGTTGGTCTTTGAGATATTCTTCTACCAGCTACCCACAAAAAAACCACCTCCTTTCGAAGATGGTTTCCCATGTAATCAAAGATTTATTCCTATTTCACGGCCAATTTTTTACTTACCATACCAACCTCAGTTTCAAGTATAATCATGTACATGCCCGCTGGATAGTTTTCAACGTCAATGAAATATTTTCTGTCACCACCAACAAACAATCCTTCGTAGATTGTTGCTACTTCTTGACCCATTGCATTCACCAAATACATTCTCCCTTGGAAAGGATGCTCGAAATCAGTTGCAATACAAGTTAATCCTGAAGAGGGATTAGGAAATATTTTAGTGAAAGTTAATTGATCAATCGACTCAATGCTTGCGCTGCCGAATACGTTGAAATGAAAATAACCTTCTGGTGCAGGCATCGGACGAACTTGTGTTTTTCCTGAATTCGCCTCAGCATGAATATAGTAATAAACCGTTGTGCCAGTAACTTGCGCTGGAATTTGCGCCGACCAATTATACTCACCCAATGCAGCGTTATAAACCATAGGAACGGAGGAATAAGATCCTGCAATTGTAGTTTTGTAATATAATGTAGCGTTGGCTATTCCGCTTTTGTGGCGAATCATTGCGTTGATTTGATATGGATTGAAAACATCATCCGAATCAGGATGGTTTTGATGAGCAATCCAAAGTGGGTCCGCAGTGGCTACATCTTTGGTGATGCAGTGTAGAGCGCCGTTTGCACTAATCATATTACTTTGTGCTGGACTTGAGTTATCAACATCAATACCCACAACATTATAACCTGGCATGGCATTTTGAAGAATTTGCAAACCAATGGTGTCGTATTCCTCACGGTAAATCGGAACAATAAAAGTTTTGTTTACAAATACACCGTTCGCGTATGTTCTATAAAAAGCGTCTCCAAAAGGTTGCCCCGGCCAGTTTAGTCCATTTGGACTTGGAATCATTGGAATGCGAATCACTTTGTAAGGTGTTCCGAAAGGAGACATATAGTTATCCAAAACGTATTGCAGGTTTAATTCCATTTGCGGACCATCAGAAATACCTTCAGGAAATTCGCCAACGAGTAATGTTTCTTCATTCAATAACTTCATGTGCATATCGATATGGTTGATACCGTCATATGGAAGTTGTATCATTTTGATGTAACGGTCTAGCCCCATATACATATTCATTAGATTGTCTATTTCGGCCTCTGTTTTGAAAGACTGACTAAATCCTGTACCTTGGTTTTCTTGAACAACCAAACGCGAAGCAAATCCAGTTCCAAATCCGTCTGCCATAAAATTCCCGCCACAATTAACCAAATCATTGGGGTTCGCAGTCATTGAATATACGGGGATATCCATTTGAGATCCAGTTGCAATAGGCACATTGTTGTCATTAGGTCGAGGTCTATTGTATTGCCAGTTCACAAAAGCTAAGGAATCAACACCAGCCAAATAAACTGAATTTGGACCGTAATCACGCACCCAAACAGAGTTGAACGGTGCATGAATAAATTTTACATTGGTTAGATTTCCTCCGTTGTTTAAAATGTTCGATTTCACAGCATTAGAGTCTAAAGTAACAATCCAAACTTCAACTTCTTGCTGAATTGCACTAACCAATTGTCGCAAAATGGGTGGATATGTTGTCCATGTGAGCATTACAGCTTGCAACTCCTCCCACTGACCTGGAGTTCTAATTTCAGTAGCGTTTGGAGGATCCGTGGTGTTGTTGCGGTCGCCACTCGAGCTCAGATCAATTTGACCTGATTCGATGAGTTGAATTTCATATGGCGTTAAACCAATTGGTAGTCCCGTTTCTTCTTGCGCCCATGTATTTGAGAGCACTAGGGTAAACAGGGAAAATGAGAGTAAATAGATTTTTTTCATTGTAACATAGTTTTAGCGAGCCGAAATTAACCATAAATTGAATGAAAACCAAATATTGATATTCAAAATAAAAAAGCCCCGTGACTTTTCAATCACAGGGCTTTATATTTTTTGTTTCGTCTATCTCAAAGTGAAGCTGTCTGAACCTATTTGGCTGCCATCACAGAAAAGTTTGACGGTATAGTTGCCTTTGCTTAGCTCTGCCTGTGTAACATCGTAATAGATACAAACATCAATGCTTTGGTTGTTGTAGTCGATTTCTTTTCGTTCAGTGAATATCGTATTTACTCCATTAATAGCCACCACGTTCGATGAAGATGAACTAATTACTCTTCCATCTGGACCAATGACTTGCATGTATATAAACTTTTTACCCGCTTTTGTCAATGTGTTTTCTGAAACCGTGAAGCAAGAACGGATTTTATCTACTTTACCAGCTCTGTTGTTTTCCTTCAATCCGCTGCCAATGGTTTTGTAAGTCAAAGTGACTGTGGTTATGGCATAAGCGCTGAGTTTTGAACCAGTTTGAACTTGCGACTCCAATGTATTTGCTTTGTCTTGAAGTTGATTGCGTTCAGATGTAACTGATGTCAATTGTGTTGAGGTTTCACTCAATTCACTTCTAAGCCCCTTGTTAACAGTAAAGAGGGAGTCAATCTGTCGCACATAATCTTTCATGATACCTCTCAAGGTTTCGGTTTCTTTTTTCAAAGCATAAATTTCGCGTGCACTTCTTTTCTTTTGGCCATCCAATTCCTCGAGCAATTCATTGATTTTTGATTTTTGGAACTCAATAGAATCTCGGTTGCTGTCATTTTTTAATAAGGCCTCATCATACATGCGCAACATTTGTCGGAGTTCATTACGCATATCACCGGCTTCAGAATCAACGTAACCAGAAAGCATATCTTCTAGGCCTAGTAGTTCATTTTCAAGCAATTGATACTCATTCTGACAAGCAGCAATTTTTTTGTTCTTGTTTACGATTAAAAAGCCCAAGGCGGCACTCAATCCGAGTAGCAATAAAATCATCAGGATATAAAGACCATCCCTCTTTTTTGCAGTTTCTGGTTTCTCATTCATAGTGTAATGTATTTGTGTATCAAAAGTATTTTATTTAATCCCAGCAAAAAGCATTCCTAAAGTTAATTTTTCAAAAATGGCTGTGTTGATAAATAAAGAGTGGCGTCTAGTGCTTGCCGAGCATCTCTTTGATTTCCTTCATGAAGTCGGCAGCGTAAACAAAATCATTGATTTCTTGATTGTCAGTTTTCAGAATTTCCTCTTTTGTGCCTTCCCACCACTTCTGCCCTTGATGAATAAAGATGATATGATCCCCAATTTCAATAACGCTGTTCATGTCGTGCGTAATCACTATAGTGGTCATCTGATATTCGTAGGTAATTTCTTTGATCAAGTTATCAATTACAATGGCTGTTTTAGGGTCTAGACCTGAATTGGGTTCATCGCAAAACAGGTATTTCGGATTCATCGCAATGGCTCGTGCAATACCAATTCTTTTTTGCATACCGCCACTGCATTCAGCAGGTAAAAGATGATTTTTATTGTTCAAATTTACGCGGTCTAGACAGAAATTGGCACGTTCACGCATTTCCTCTCTACTCATTTCTGTGAACATGGTAAGAGGAAACATTACGTTTTGTTCTACGGTTAAAGAATCAAAAAGCGCAGAACCTTGGAAGAGCATGCCAATTTCTTTACGGATTTCTTTTCTGTCATTGCGTTCCATTTCGGTGAAATTGCGACCATCGTATAGAATTTGTCCAGTGTCCACTTCATGCAATCCTACGATGCATTTGGCTGTTACAGATTTTCCAGAACCACTAGCCCCAATTATTAAGTTGACCTTGCCAGCAGAAAATTTGGCATTGATGTCCCTTAAAACATGTGCCTCACCAAAATGCTTATTTACACCAACCACTTCAATCATAACTACAAAAGAATGAGGTTAGTTAATATGAAATTAGCAACGAGAATGGCAATACTACTGAAAACTACTGCTTGCGTGCTTGATTTTCCAACATCTAAGGCACCTCCCTTTGTATAATAACCGTAAAATGATGCAATAGAGGTAATAATAAATGCAAAAACGACTGCTTTTACTAAGGCATAATTGATGTCGCCAGGAATAAACCAATAGCGCAATCCTTTGATGTAATCCTCTTGAGTCACCAATCCAGATTGCACACCAGCAACCAATCCACCCAATAAACTTGTGGCAATGGATAGGATTATTATAAATGGAAAAGTCAATACTCCTGCGATGATTTTAGGCAAAACCAAGTAGCCAAGGGAATTTACCCCCATTATTTCTAGCGCATCGATTTGCTCGGTTACACGCATTGTACCCACTTCTGATGCTATGTTTGACCCGATTTTACCTGCCAAAATAAGCGAGATTACTGTTGGCGAAAACTCTAAAATCGTTGTTTGTCGTGTGATGTAACCTATGGTTTCAATTGGAAGCAAAGGACTATCCATATTCGCGGCCGTTTGCAAAGTCATAACCGCACCCATAAATCCTGAAAGCAAAGCCACAAGCGGAATGGAACTCAAACCGATGATTTCAATCTCATCGAACACACGATTTTTGTATATCTTGAAGCGCTCTGGACGCGAGAACACGTAGCGCAACATGATGAAATACTTGCCTATATTGGTAATTGTTTTCATTGAAGCGCTAAATTAGTGGTTTGATTTAGATTAATCGCTTTGTTCAAAAAAAATGCTTCACATTTCGGTGTTCGTAAAAATGTTGTTATGCGATGAAAAGAACCGTGAGTTGTGTCTAATTTCGTTTACTTTTTAGAATGAATAAACGCGAAATCTTCTCACAACAATTGAAAAAATACCTGCCTGAACAAGGTTTGAATCAGGTGGTGGATTTGATTTTTGAGCACAAAGTTCGGTTCAAAATCAGTCAGGCCAGAAAGACAAAATTTGGTGATTATCGCTACAATCCTCAAGATGAATCAGAGCAAATCAGTGTAAATGGCAATTTGAATCCCTACAGTTTCTATTTCACAACGATACATGAGTTTGCGCATTTAATTGCTTTTAAAACCTATGGTCGCCGCATTGCTGCTCATGGCGAAGAATGGAAGCACACATTTTCTGTTTTACTCATGAAAGGAGAAGTGCTGCATTGGTTTCCTGTAGATATTCGCCCTCGAGTGAAAGCCTACATGAACAACCCCAAAGCTTCAACTGCATCTGATCACGATTTGTATTTGGCTTTGAGAAAATATGATGAGCATCGCAATTCAAGCGATAAGCCCTTATATTTGCATGAGCTAAATCGAGGACAAATTTTCGTGCTCAATCAACGGAAATTTGTGTTGGGAGAAAAACGCAGAACGCGGTATCTCTGCAAAGAGTATCACTCGGGAAGAGAATTTTTGGTCTCAGGTTTGGCAGAAGTTTCAATAACAGAATAACTATGGAAAATACATACGTCGTGATAATGGCAGGTGGGGTAGGGAGCCGATTTTGGCCATACAGCACTTCACAAAAACCCAAACAGTTTTTAGATATCCTAGGTCTTGGTAAGTCCTTGATTCGCACCACTTTTGAACGTTTTTCTTCGCATGTGGCCCACGACAGGATATTTGTTTTGACCAATGCCAATTATGCCGACTTGGTGCAAGAGGAATTGCCTGAGCTTGAAATGAATCAAATTTTGCTCGAACCCATGATGAAAAATACAGCGCCGTGCGTGTTGTATGCGGCCTTGAAAATACATGAAATTAATCCTCAAGCCAAATTGGTTGTCGTGCCATCTGATCAGTTGATTTTGCAACAAGATTTGTTTATCCAAACGGTCGAAACAGCCTTGCAAGAGGCTGAAGAAGACGTTTTGGTGACTATAGGCATTCAGCCCACCCGACCAGACACAGGCTATGGCTATATTCAATTTGATAAAAATGAAAACCAAGCTCAGGTGAAATCGGTGATTCAATTCCGTGAAAAACCCAATTTGGCACTTGCTGAAGAATTTTTGGCTAGTGGAAATTTTGTGTGGAATGCTGGAATTTTTGTTTGGAGAACGGATGCTTTAATTCAGGCTTTCCAACGCTTTAAGCCAGAACTTTACGATGTTTTTGCCGAACAATTGAACCAATATGGCTCGGCAAGTGAGCAGCAATATATCAATCGTTGTTTTGAACAGTGCGAATCGATATCTATTGATTATGCCATCTTGGAACCTTCAAAAAATGTAAAAGTGGTTTTGGCTACGTTTGATTGGTCCGACTTGGGCACTTGGGGCTCGGTTTATACCCATGTAGAAAAAGACAGCGATTTGAATGGAAAAATTGGGGCTGTTTTTACTGAAAATAGTGCCAATTGCATGATCCGCATTTCTCCTGAAAAACAAGCCATTGTAGTTGGGCTAAACGATTATGTGGTTATTGAAGCCAATGATAAATTGCTCATCGCCCCTTTGAAAGAAGAGCAAAAAATCAAGGAATGGGTAGCTGAACTTTCAAAACAATAAGCATGGATTTTTTCTTCAATACACCGCCTGAGTTGAATTCTGACGAAACCAACGAGCCTTTTCAGCATTGCTTAATTTGCAACGAAGATTTGCTGCATTCAGGTGTTCCATACAGCGTAGAAAAAGCCAAAAAAGTGCTTGAAAGCGGCGATGAGGTAACACTTTATGAAATGGCTATTTGTATGCCTTGTGCCGAGCAGATGAACAAACGCGTTTCTGCTCATTCTAGACAAGTCATGGAGGACTTTTTTGAGGAAATTGGTTTGATGGAATTGCGTCGAAATATGCCCAGTAGTGATGATCCTGATGCATGGAAAACGCGGTGCATGCTCTCCGGAAAAGCGAAAAGTGATATTCAAGAGTACAATATTGTAGCGCAAATGGTGAATGGCAGAACGATGTTTGGCATGCCACCAATGATTATCGATTTGAGTATTATGGAACCCCTACATGAAAAACTCTCCCCTGAAACCAAGGAAGAGTTTGACAATTTTCGAGATGAGTTTTTAGCCCCAAGCGATCCAGAGTTGCGCGCACTTTTGGCGGATAGTAGTTTTGTATTTTTTTAAAACATGCTCGAGATTATCTATCAAGATGCATGGTGCATAGCCATCAATAAACCTCATGGATTGTTGGTTCACCGCAGTTCTATTGCACGCGATGCTGATGAATTTGCTGTACAGCTTTTGCGCGATCAAGTAGGATTTCAAGTTTTTCCCGTACATCGTTTGGATAGAAAAACGTCAGGTGTTCTGCTTTTTGCAACCCAAGCTGAGTATGTTACTGAATTTCAATCTTCGATGCAATGTGATGCTGCACAAAAACGCTATTTGGCTTTGGTTCGCGGATTTTTTCAAGATCAAATAGCACTGGATTATCCGCTGACGCGCGACGATGGAAAGGTGCAAGAAGCCCAAACGAATTTTAAGAATATTGAACACTTCGAATTGCCCGTTCCCTTTGGTGGTTTTCCAACATCGCGGTATTCACTCATTGAAGCCCAGCCACTTACAGGTAGAATGCATCAAATCCGAAAACATTTGAATCATTTGCGTCATCCTATTATTGGTGATCGACCTCACGGCTGCAACAAACAAAATAAGTTGTTTCTAGAGCAATGGAACATGAGCACCATGTTGCTTCACGCCAGTTCTTTAGATTTGAACCATCCGTTTTTAAATACAACTTTAAAATTAGAAGCAGAAATGTCAGTTGTTTTCAAAGGAGTTTTGGACATGATGAATCAAAACAGCATCAAAACTGCATCACTCTAGTCTTTCAAATTTGATGTGTTGAAAGCACAAAAAAGCCTCCCAATCCTCACAAAGTTCTAGTTTCATAACAACTTCTAAAGTGCATTGCAAATCGAGTTTTTGATGAAGTATCTCAATTTGTCTGATTTTGATTTCTTTCATAACAAGTGGCAATTGCTCGTAAGTACAGGCAACATTATAGCGCGCAAGGATGTCTTTTTCAACGATTTCCGCATCTTCTATGGCCAGTTTTGCAGCCGTGCGATAGGCTTGAATCAAACCGCCAACACCCAATTTTGTTCCGCCATAGTAGCGCACCACAGCAACCAAAACCTGTGTCACACCAAAAGCTGTGATTTGCCCAAGTATGGGCTGTCCTGCCGAATTGCTTGGTTCACCATCATCAGAAGCGCGATAATGCTGTCCATCGTAGCCCAATTTGAAAGCAAAACAAACGTGACAAGCGCCAGGGTGTTCCTTTCGCCAAGCGTCAACCAACCTTTTTACATCTGATTCGTCATTACAACTTACTGCAAATCCCAAAAACTTGGAGCCCTTTTCTTTGTAGAGACTTGTTCCTATTTTGGCTATGCTTTGATATGACATATAAATGAAAATGGTTATTTTTACAAAATGAAAGCGACAAAAATAGTATTAATAGTGATGACAGCCTGCTTGGTAATCTCTTCGTGTAAGAAACCCGAAGAGCCTGCCTCAGGCACTTGCTTTGATGGGTTCCTCAACAATGGTGAACTCGGTGTTGATTGTGGAGGTCCATGTCCACCTTGCGAAGAATTTGGGAATCCTGTTTTTTTTGCAGCTTTCAATGCTGAATTGGTTATGTTTTCTAATCCAAGTGCAACTTTTGGTGACACTGTTTATTTGTCAGCATCAAATGATTCCATTCAAGTTTCCCTGCGCTTTAAAAATTTGAGCGAGCCAGATGAGACAGGACAGCTTTGGCCTTATTTACTCGATGGTCAAGCCTATGTGATTTACAACAATGTAAATTATACAGAAATAGACACTGTTTATTCATCAGTAATTATTACAGAAAATATCAGTTCCAGAATTTCTGGTTTGTTTCAGATGTATTTGCCTTATGGTCAAGGAAATATGGATACATTGAAAGTGATTAATGGAACATTTTACAACATTCCTTATTAGTAATTCAAATAAATAATCATCATGAATAAATTTATAATTCTACGATTTACGCTATTGATAATGCTGTTTTTCCCTGTTTTGGCATTCACTCAGAACAACCGCAGCCTAGAAAACAACCTGCGCAGCGACACCATAGACGTGCTTATCTACAAACTTTATTTGGATGTGACAGACTTCACTACAAACATTATCCAAGCTAACTGTCAGGTGAATTTTACCTCAAAAATGAATAATGTTTCTGGAATCACATTGGATTTATTGAATCTTCAAGTTGACTCTGTGAAATATCAGGGACAAGATGCGAGTTATACATACAACGGTGAATTGTTGCGGATAAATTTCCCTCTTGCATTGAATCAAAATCAAACAGATTCTGTAGTAGTTTATTATCAAGGTACTCCAGTAACGGATGCATCTGGGTGGGGAGGATTTTATTTTCAAAATGGATATGCCTTTAATCTCGGTGTTGGTTTTGCTGCTGACCCGCATAATTTTGGTCGAGTTTGGCACCCATGTTTTGATAATTTTGTAGAACGT
>DIUF01000118.1 GCA_002422285.1 Flavobacteriales bacterium UBA6165
CCACCCAAATACTTCACAACTCCCACTTCATCAGGACTTTGCAAAACATCAGACGCTATATTCCTTGATTGTAGAAAGAGCTCTGTAGTTCTACCAAAACAAGCCACTTGCTGATGGGGATGAATCTGATTCTTTTCCAAATAAGCCGCTGCATTTGAGGGACTGGAAAAAATGAGGATATCGGGGATTGGCTCAAATGCTTTTGATTGGGGAACGGTTTTGTAAATCACAACTTCCTGATATTGCTCTTTTTCCAAGACTTTTTGCACAGAGCGATTGGAAATATTGGAAACTGGGAAAAGCACAGCGCGCTTGCCCAACCAAGATTTGAATGCCGCAGCTACTTCGTCGGGATTTGTTGCATCTTTTCCGAAAAATGAAACCTGAAATCCAAGAGTTTCGATGTGGTTTTTTGTTCCAGCGCCGATACATGCTATTTCTTGGGTGCTTTCAATAGTTTCTTGAGCTGTGAAAAAGTCAAAGGAGCGGGGCGAAGTAAAGAAAATGACGTCGGCTTTTTTCTCAGCCAAGTGGAAGGGAATTGCTTCAAACGTTATAAGAGATTGAGCTAACAGTTGGAAGCCGTTTTCCGAGCAAAACTGTTGTATTTGCTGGGCTTTTGTTGCTTTTCGACTGTAGAAAATCAACATGGCGCTTATGGTTTTTGAATCGCGTTCACGATGTTTTGAATTTCTGCTTCCGTCTCAGGAAAATCAAAGCGATAGAGCTGTGAGGCCTCTAGATTATTTTTCGTGAAACTCACAAAAACATCGTTATTATTCGGACAATAAGCGCCCAAAGGCAATTGACAGCCGCCATCTAGTAGATTCAAAATCTTGCGTTCCACATGGATGCGTTTTTTCACGCTGTCGCTGTTTAAATGAGCGAGTATTTCCATCAGATGTGTATCACTTTCACGGATTTGTAAAGCCAAAACGCCTTGCGCGGGACAAGGAACAAATGCAGTTGGGTCAAATTCCACCACTTCAAATTCTGACAAATCAATTTCCAAGCGCAAAACACCGGCGTGGGCAAGCACAATGGCATCGTATTGTCCATCTCGAAGTTTTTGAATACGAGTGGGCACATTGCCGCGTAAATCTTGCACATTTACATCGCCCAACAAACGAAAAAGCTGTGTTCTTCTGCGCGCTGATGAGGTACCAATGATGGCGCCATTTTTAACTTTGTAAGGAGCAGTTGTGTCAACAGATTCCCTGCGAACTAATAAAATATCTGTTGGATTTTCTCTTTCAGAAACAGCAGCCACAACCAATCCAGCAGGCGATGTTGTTTCCAAATCTTTATGAGAATGCACAGCTAAATCGATGCTTTTGTCTAAAAGTGCCGTTTCAATTTCTTTGGTGAAAAAGCCCTTTCCCTCCATTTTATCAAAGCTCAAATGTTGGATTTGGTCGCCTTGTGTTTTGATGATTTTGATTTCAACTTCGCAATTCAAACTTTCCAATTGCGCTTTCACATGATAGGCTTGCCACAAAGCCAAATCGCTGCCTCGTGAACCGATGATTATTTTTGTTGACATAAATAAAGGGGTGATTTTGCTTAATGTTGCACCAAAATTTCTTTCGCCATTTTCATAGGAACGGATAAATATTTCTTTTCCATGAAAGCCATCATTTTTTCGAGTACTTCGGTGGCTTTTGGATCAAGGGCTTCCAAATCTTTGGCAAACACGGCTTGAGCAGTAGCTCTGATTTCTCTAACTTTTTCAGGAACAGCGCGCATGGCAACTTCAACCTGACGTTCGCGATAAATTTTGTTGAATTCGGTCAATGCCTCATCTAACATTTCCTGCACATGATGTGCTTCCTGAATTCGGCGTTGCAAATTGATTTCTGATATTTCCTTCAAATCGGAAACCGAAATATGTTTTACGTTGAATTGGTCAATCACTTCAGATGTTGTGTCACAAGGAATCGCCAAATCCACAATCACTTTTTTGTGTGAATCACCTTGCAGCAACGCTTCGTAAATTTCTCTGGTGATGATGGCTTCCTCAGAACCTGTACAGGTAATTAAGATATCAAAGCCGTTTTTGTGATTTGCCAATTCTGCTAAAGGGAATGCATTACCCCCAACTTCGATTGCCAATTTTTCAGCATTTTGAATAGACCTATTATATATGGTAAAATTGGTGAATCCGTGTTTCAAAAGAAATTTACTGAAAGTGGTATTGGTTGAACCGGCGCCAACAATCAAGATGCGGGAGTCCAAAGGGAAAGCTGTGTCGCGCAATTTATTGTAAGCCAATGAAACGATAGAAACGGGATTGGTAGCAATGGCTGTATGTGTATATACTTTCTTCGCTGTTTCAATGGTATGGCGCATCAAAATACGAATGGTGTCGCCAGTAAGTCCTAGTGCTCTACAATTTTCGAAAGCCGAGCGTACTTGGGTAATAATTTCGCGTTCACCAACGACCATAGAATCGATAGAAGTAGCCACGCGCAACATGTGGGTTACGGCTTCGGTTCCTTCAAAGTGCTGAGCTACATTTACAAAGTGATGCAAAAGTTCGGCCTCAAAATCTGAATAAAGAGTAGAAAGAAAATTCTGAATAAATGATTTGTCAACGAAATCTTGGGTAACAAGCACAAATTCTACGCGGTTGCAAGTAGAAAGAAACATGATTTCGTCTAGCGCCAAATTGGTTTTGAGCGCATTTAAACGTTCGGAAAGCTGATCATCGCCAATGTGCAGCAAGCCAATGTTGTTGACTTCCAGGTTTTTATGGGTAAAAGCGATAACGTTGATATTGTTCACAGCTTGATTTGAATTGCAATTCGAGTGCAAAATTCGCCATGAAGCCCCTTTAATTTGTCATAAAACTGTCAGAAAGGCTTATTTATACTCGGTATAAATTACACGACTAGCCTTTTACGGAAAGCACCTTGTTTAAAAGTTAGGTTTTGAAATAAGGCAATCAGTTTGAATAAAATTGGGCTTACTGATGTTTTCAACATTTTTTTCAACTATTCTGTTGTGAATAAAAATAATTAGATATATCTTTGCAGCCCCAAAAATGGGTAGTAGTGTTCTATATAAAGCATAAATAACGTGAATACATTAAGTTACAGAACTATTTCAGCCAACGCGGCTACTGCAGACAAGCAGTGGGTTTTGGTTGATGCCGAAGGTCAAGCATTAGGTCGTTTGGCATCTAAGGTTGCAAAGATTATTCGTGGCAAACACAAGCCAAATTTCACTCCACATGTTGATTGTGGTGATAATGTGATTGTGATCAATGCTGAGAAAATTGAATTATCAGGAAAGAAAATGGAGGTGAAGGAGTATATCCGTCACACAGGTTATCCTGGTGGTCAGCGTTCTTTGCTTGCTAAGCAAGTTATGGAGAAGCATCCAGAGCGTTTGATCGAAAAGGCCGTTAAAGGTATGCTTCCTAAAAATCGTTTGGGAAGACAGTTGTATACAAATTTAAAAGTTGTTGTTGGTTCTGAACATAAGCACCAAGCACAACAACCTACAACAATTAATTTAGACTCAATCAAATAGTTATGGAAGTTATAAACGCATTAGGAAGAAGAAAAACTTCAGTTGCTCGCGTTTACTTGTCAAAAGGCACAGGTAATGTTGTGGTTAACAAAAAAGATTACAAGGAGTTTTTCCCTGTAGATACGCTTCAAGCAAAAATACAGCGTCCATTTGAGTTGACAAATACTCTGAATCAGTTTGATGTTAAAGTAAATGTTGACGGAGGAGGGTTCAATGGTCAAGCAGAAGCAATTCGTTTAGGTATATCTAGAGCTTTAGTAGAGTTAGATCCTGAATTCAAAACGTTGCTCAAGTCTGAAGGTTTAATGACACGCGACCCAAGAATGGTGGAGCGTAAGAAGCCAGGTCAGCCAAAAGCCCGTAAGAAATTCCAGTTTAGTAAACGTTAATATCCTTTTTTGGCGATTGTTTAGTATCTAAGCTAGACGGAATCGAGTATCTCCGTCTGTGCTGACATCTAAAAGAAGGTAAACAATAAATAAAGTAAAAATGTCAAAAGTAAGTTTCGAACAATTATTAGAAGCAGGTGTACATTTTGGTCACCTAAAAAGAAAATGGAACCCGAAAATGGCTCCTTTCATTTTCGATGAAAGAAAAGGTATTCACATCATCGATTTGAATAAAACGGTAGCAAAATTGGAAATAGCTGGTTCAGCTATGAAGCAAATTGCAAAAAGCGGAAAGAAAATTCTTTTCGTTGCTACTAAAAAGCAAGCAAAAGACATTATCGCAGATGGTGCGGCTTCAGTGAACATGCCTTATGTTACTGAGCGTTGGACTGGCGGTATGTTGACAAACTTTGCTACAACGCGCAAGTCTATTCGCAAGATGACCAACATCGACAAGATGCAAACAGATGGTACTTGGGAGACCTTAAACAAACGCGAACGTCTTTTCAAAACTCGTCAGCGTGAGAAGTTGGAAAAGAACTTTGGTTCGATTGCCGATATGTCTCGTCTACCAGCGGCTCTTTTTATTGTTGACGTAATGAATGAAGAGATTGCTGTTCTTGAGGCAATTCGTTTGGGTATCCCAACATTCGCGATGGTAGATACAAATTCTGATCCGTCTATGGTAGATTTCGCTATTCCTGCTAATGACGATGCAAGCAAATCTATTGGTGCTATTACTGATTATTTGGTGGCATGTATTAAAGAAGGACTAGAGGAGAGAAAGGCAGGTAAAGATAAAGGTGAAGAATCTGAAGACGAATCAAACGATGGCGCTACAGGCGAAGCGGGTGAAGCGAAAAAAGTTTCAAGGACACGCACTAAGAAAGTTGAATTAACAGATGAGGTTGAAGTAGAAGCTTCAACGGAAGAAGTTGCCGCAGTGGAGGTTAGCGTTGAGGAAGAAGTTGAATCTGCTGACGAGACTGAAGAAACAGCTGAATAATTTTGAAAACGCTCGTAAGAGCGTTTTTTATATACAAATTGTCAAAATTTAAATTTTAAGATATGTCAATTACTGCATCACAAGTAAATGAATTAAGAAAAAAGACCGGTGCCGGCATGATGGATTGCAAAAACGCATTGGTTGAATCAAATGGCGATATGGAGCAAGCAATTGATTTGCTTCGTAAGAAAGGTCAAAAAATTGCTGCTAAAAGAGGAGATAACGAAGCTAGAGAAGGCTTGGTTTTCGCAGAAGCGAGCGCTGATGGTTCTTTCGGTGTTTTGTTGGCCTTGAACTGTGAAACAGATTTCGTTGCTAAGAATGATGATTTCAGAAACTTCGTACAATCTTTGGTAAATATCGCCTTGACAAACAAAGCTGAATCTGCTGAAGCATTGAAAGCTATGAAATATGACGATAAGCTTACCGTTGAAGAGAAAATTGTTGAGCAAATTGGTGTAATCGGCGAGAAATTGGATTTGTCTAAATATGAATTGGTTTCTGCCTCTCAAGTTGTTCCTTACAACCACCCAGGCAATCAATTGGCTACTTTAGTGGCTTTGAACAAAGCGGGTGATGTTTCTGAAAACGCTGGAAAGCAAGTAGCGATGCAAGTTGCTGCAATGAATCCAATCGCTTTGAACGCGGAGGGTGTTGATGCTGATACAATCCAACGTGAAATTGAAATCGGAAAAGAATTGGCCATCCAAGAAGGTAAGCCTGCTGATATGGCTGAGAAAATCGCTGAAGGTCGTTTGGGCAAGTTCTTCAAAGAAAACACTTTGTTGAGCCAGCCATTTGTTCGCGACAACAAATTGACTGTTGAGCAATTCTTGAAACAAGAAGACAAAGAGCTAACGGTTGTTGATTTTAAGCGAGTAGCTTTAAGTAATTAATATTTGAAGAGAGAATTTCGGTTCTCTCTTTTTTTTATCCCATTGTGACGTGAAATATAAAAGAATCCTTTTGAAGTTGAGTGGTGAAGCACTCATGGGCGAAAAGCAGTTTGGCATCGACAACTCGCGTTTGAGCATATATGCCCAGCAAGTGAAAGAAGTTGTGGACGCTGGCATTGAAGTAGCCATTGTGATTGGTGGTGGAAATATATTTCGCGGTGTTCAAGCCGAACAAGGGGGCATGGACCGCACTCATGGCGATTATATGGGCATGTTGGCTACCATGATCAACAGCATGGCGCTTCAGTCGGCTTTGGAAGCAGTAGGTCTTGAAACACGTTTGCAATCGGCTATCGAAATGCAACAAATCTGTGAGCCGTACATCCGCAGAAAAGCCGTTCGCCACTTGGAAAAAGGGCGTGTGGTTATTTTTGGCGCAGGTACCGGAAATCCATTTTTCACAACAGATTCTGCAGCATCTTTGCGTGCCATTGAAATTGATGCTGATGTAATCCTTAAAGGAACACGCGTGGATGGCATCTACACAGCCGACCCAGAAAAGGACCCCAATGCTGTGAAATTCGACACCATTTCTTTTGATGAGGTTTATGAAAAGAACCTCAACGTGATGGATTTGACGGCTTTCACACTTTGCAAAGAAAACAATTTGCCTATCATCGTTTTTGATATGAACAAAGAAGGCAATTTGAAGCGCTTGGTTGAGGGTGAAGCTGTTGGCACAATTGTGAAGTAGGTGGTTTGATTTGAAAAGATCACAGTTTGCATTTCTAATCTAACAAGTTGATATCCCCCTTTCCCAATCCAATTTTTCACTATTTTTGTTCTTACGTGTAATGTGGCATATATATTGCCCGTTATTTGTACCTGCTAAAGAACATCTCCTATGAAGTATTGCTTAACTTTCCTTGTTTTCTTGTTTGTCAATATAAGCTTGGCCAACAAAATTCTCGTTCCCATGGATGGCAAACAAGCCAATCATTTGAAGGCTTATGGCGTGGCCTATTGGGTTTTGGAGAAAGATGTTACCATGGAGTGGTTGCTGAATTACCGGGGTGGGAGTTTTATGTTTCCCTACCTCAAAGGTATAGAGGAACGCTTGGTTATCAAAGGCGTTACTTATGAAATTATTCCTGATGGTCGAGCTAGAAGTATCATTATGGAAATTTCTGATCCAGAGGTTAATATGGAGGTGGTTCAGTTGGAAGTAGCGCCTAAAATTGCGGTTTATACGCCTCCAGGAAAATTGCCTTGGGATGATGCTGTAACTTTGGTTTTGACCTACGCTGAGATTCCATACGCCGAAGTGTACGACGCCGAGGTGATAAATGGCATGCTCGCTGAATACGACTGGTTGCACTTGCACCATGAGGATTTTACAGGACAGTATGGTAAGTTTTACGCGTCGTTTAGAACGTATCCGTGGTATAAACAACAAGTCGCGGAATTGGAAGCTTTAGCAGCATCATTAGGATTTAACAAGGTTTCCAAAATGAAATTGGCAGTTGCTACAACCATCAAAAACTTCGTGATTGGTGGTGGATTTTTATTCACCATGTGCTCGGGAACAGATTCATTCGACATTGCCTTAGCGGCTTTGAACACGGATATTTGTGAATCGATGTATGATGGCGACCCCATGCATCATGATTGTCAAGAGCGTTTGGATTTTAATCAAACTTTGGCTTTTCAGAATTTCCAGTTGGTGAAAGACCCCATGAAATATGAGTATTCTAACATTGATGGGACAGACGACCACATGAAGCTCAATGAAAAAACCGACAAGTTTGAGCTTTTTGAGTTTTCAGCCAAGTGGGATATCGTGCCAACGATTTTGACTCAGTGCCACACCAATATCATCAATGGCTTTATGGGTCAAACCACAGATTTCCGTAAACAATTCATCAAATCTAACGTGATTGTGATGGCTGAAAACAAGGCATTGGGAACCGCGCGTTACATCCACGGAGAATTGGGCATGGGCACTTGGACATTTTATGGAGGACACGACCCAGAAGATTATCGCCACGTGGTAGGAGATCCACCGACCGATTTGAATTTGTATCCCAACAGTCCAGGTTATCGCTTGATTTTGAATAATATTCTTTTCCCTGCAGCGAAAAAACAAAAACAAAAAACCTAAATGGATTTTTCTCTCGAAGCGCCATTTTTGCCCACGGGTGATCAACCTGAGGCCATCAAACAATTGGTTGCAGGACTGAACAATGGTGATGAAGCGCAAACTTTGTTGGGTGTAACGGGTTCAGGAAAAACATTCACCATCGCCAACGTGATTGCTCAAACGGGCAAACCAACTTTGATCTTGTCGCACAACAAAACGCTTGCTGCTCAGTTGTATGGCGAGTTTAAACAGTTTTTCCCCAATAATGCGGTGGAGTATTTTGTCTCCTATTACGATTATTACCAACCAGAGGCCTACTTGCCTGTTTCTGACACTTACATCGAAAAAGATTTGGCCATCAACGACGAAATTGAGCGCCTGCGTTTGGCTGCCACATCGGCTTTGCTTTCTGGGCGCAGAGATGTGATTGTGGTTTCGTCGGTTTCTTGCATTTATGGTATCGGGAATCCAGATGCTTTTGCCAATTCGATTATTGAAATTTCAATTGGTGACTCAATACCGCGCAACAAATTTTTGCATCGCTTGGTGGAGAATTTGTATTCGCGTACGCAAGCCGATTTTACCCGTGGCACATTCCGCGTGAAAGGCGATTTGGTCGATATCTTTTTGGCTTATGCTGAATACGCTATCCGCATTGAGTTTTGGGGCGATGAAATTGAGAAAATTTCCGCCATCGATCCGATAAATAACCATACGCTTGAAATTTTTGAAACGATAAAAATCTATCCCGCGAATATTTTTGTCACCGATCCTGCCACCACTTTTCAGGCCATCAAAGAGATTCAAGATGATATGGTGGTGCAGGTGGAAGCTTTCAAACGTGAAGGTAAATTGATGGAGGCTAAACGTTTACAAGAACGTGTTGAATACGACTTGGAAATGATTCGCGAACTCGGCTATTGCAGTGGAATCGAGAATTATTCGCGTTATTTCGACCGCCGCGAACCGGGTTCAAGACCTTTTTGCTTGTTGGATTATTTCCCGAACGATTTTTTAATGGTCATTGATGAAAGTCACGTGACACTGCCTCAAGTCCGTGCCATGTATGGTGGAGACCGCGCTCGAAAAATCAACTTGGTGGATTATGGTTTCCGTTTGCAAAGTGCTATGGACAATCGCCCGCTGATGTTTGAGGAATTTGAAACCCTGATCAAACAAGCCATTTTTGTTTCAGCCACGCCGGCCGATTATGAGTTGGAGAAAAGTGAAGGCGTTGTGGTTGAGCAAATCATCCGCCCAACAGGACTTTTAGACCCTATTATTGAAGTGCGACCCAGTTTGAACCAAATCGACGACTTGATTGAGGAAATTCATGTGCGCATTGAAAAAAATGAACGTGTTTTAGTCACCACTTTAACCAAACGCATGGCCGAAGAATTGCAGCGTTATTTGGATAAATTGAGCATAAAATCGCGCTACATACATTCCGAAGTGGATACCTTGGAGCGCGTCGAGATTTTGCGTCAATTGCGTTTGGGTGTTTTTGATGTTTTGGTGGGAGTCAACTTGCTGCGCGAAGGTTTGGATTTGCCAGAAGTATCTCTAGTCGCAATTATCGATGCCGATAAAGAAGGATTTCTCCGTTCTGAGCGCTCCTTGGTGCAAACTGTGGGTCGAGCTGCTAGAAATGTGAATGGCTTGGTAATTATGTATGCCGATAAAATGACCGATTCGATGCAAAGAACCATTGATGAAACCAATCGCCGCCGCGAAATTCAGCATCGCTACAACGAAGAGCGTGGATTGACCCCTCAGGCACTGAATAAGCCTACAGAATCCATCATGCGCTCAACAGCTGTGCTCGATTATGAAAAAGCACCTGCGAAACCTTATCCAAACGAAACTGAAGTCATGGTGGCAGCTGAAGCCGAATCCATGTACTTCACCGAAGACAAAATTGACGAAAATATCGCAACCATAAAATTACAAATGGAAGCAGCAGCCAAGGACATGAACTTCATCGAAGCGGCGCGTTTAAGAGACGAAATGTTTGCTTGGCAGGCGAAAAAGAGCGAACAGAAAAGCAAAGTGAAGTAGGTTTTTTTGGAGCAAACCTCGAAGAAGCAGCGACTTGTACTCGCCTTGCGGTAAGCTAAAGCCCCACGAAGTAAGCACGAAGTTTCCCAAAGTATAAACTCCGTGAAGCTCTGTGCAAACTCTNNTGCGCAACTCTGTGGCCAAACTCTCCCGCAGAGCGAGGACAAGTATGAGCGTAGCGAATAATCCTCTTTGAAACAATTTCTTCAAATTCATTTTTTCCTTTTCTTTGTTCCATGAACAAGATCGAACACATTGGCATCGCCGTACAATCGTTAGAAGTATCCATTCCCGTTTATGAAAAACTGTTAAACACACCTTGTTACAAAATCGAAGAGGTAGCTTCCGAAGGCGTGAAAACAGCATTTTTCAAAGTTGGTGAATCGAAAATTGAACTTCTGGAAGCCACCAATCCCGATAGCCCGATAGCCAAATTTTTGGAAAAACGCGGCATGGGTATGCACCACATTGCCTTTGACGTTGCAGATATCGACGCCGAGATAGAACGCCTTGTAGCAGATGGTTTCCAAATGATTCATCAAACACCAAAAGACGGCGCCGACGGAAAACGAATCGCATTTTTGCACCCGAAATCGACTGAAAGTTTGTTGGTGGAATTGTGTATGGATAGAAAATGATAAATAGTTAATCCTTATCCACAAAAATAATACTCACTAGGGTTATTAGAGGTTTTCTTAGGCAGCGACATTGTGCAACTTGGTGAACTGCTCCGTGAAGCTTGGAGAAACTAGTTTTGAGGGCCACAAAGTAACACACCTATCTTCGTTACGCTGGAAAGTAAATCAGGACGTTTCACGACCAATACGGTGCTATAAAAAATGAACCCACAAAGTATGGGAGTTAATTGAGGTTTTTAGAGCGCTTTTTCATCAATAATATCCTCCCTTCTGTGACTTAAGTAACCAAACTTTTCCTGTATTCTTCTGAATTTTGTGCGCTGAAAATTACGTTGAGATGGAAATGGGTTATCGTTGGATTGGTTTTTTGGTTTTGTTCCTCTGGAATGGCTCTTTGTATGGTCTACATTCACAAACAGTTTGGGATGAATTGGAAACCCATGTTGAAGTAGATTCAACAGCTGAAAAACGTACTTTCCGCGAATGGGCTCGAACGGGCGAATTTCAGTTTCATTGGCGCACGTTTTATATGTCTACCCTGAATCAAGGGGACTTAATGGATTATTCTGCCTTGGCTACAGGTGCGGGACTCGGCTATAAAAGTCCAGAATATAAAGGTTTTAGTGTGGCTTTTAGTGGTTTTTTTGTTTTTCAATTGCATGAGCACAACATCAATAAGGCTGACCCAATTACCAATGGTGTGAACCGCTATGAAATCACGCTTTTTGACATGAATGATATAGAAAACAGCCGTGATTTAGACCGCTTGGAGGATTTGTATTTGCGCTATTCTAAGAACAAATTCAAACTTACTTTGGGTAGACAAAAGTTACATACGCCTTTGCTCAACGAACAAGATAACCGGATGCGCCCCAATATCTTTAGTGCTTTGAACTTGGATTATTCATGGCGCAATTTTGAGTTTCTGGCGGCTGCTATTCACGCCATGACGATTCGCGGCACAGTGGATTGGTACAGTGTACAAAATTCTTTTGGGGTGTATCCTTTTGGTCGCTCGCCTTATGGGGTGGCATCGGAATACAAGGGCAACACATCATCCAAAGGAATCGGTATTTTGGGTCTCAAACACAAAAACAAAGGCTTCAAATCCGAGGCTTGGAATTATTTCGCTGAGAACGTGTTCAATTTGATTTTTGTGCAAAGTGAGTGGGAGAAAAAAACTGAAAAAATGGGAACTTGGGTCTTGGGCGCACAGGGTTTTTGGCAAACAGCTTTGCGTGATGGAGGAAATCCAGATAACATAAAAGCCTATATTTCATCTGAATCCAATACTTGGGCAGTTGGCACAAAATTGCAATGGACGATGGATCAGTTTTATACCTCGTTCAATACGATGCACATCAGCAGCGGTGGTAGGTTTTTATTTCCAAGAGAATGGGGGAGAGAACAATTTTTTGCCAGTTTGCCCCGCGAGCGTTTTGAAGGCAATGGTGGTCTTGATGCTTACACACTCAAAATGGGTTATAATCTGCCCAAACATCATCTGAGATTTGACCTCGGGGCTAGTGCTGTTCGGGTGCCTGATATCAACGTGGTTCAATTGAATAAATACGGAATGCCTTCTTATTATCATTTCGTTTTCATAGTGGATTACAGTTTGAGCAATTACTTTGAAGGTCTGCACCTGAAGTTTTTAGGCGTTCATAAGTTGTCACAAAGACCTAACGGGGTGCCCGATCAATTCAGAATCAATCGCGTTGATTTGTGGCACTTTAATCTTGTTGTGGATTATTGGTTTTAGTTTAAATGCTCGCCTTTTCAACAAACTCCACGGCAAACATCTTCGGCCAATTCTTCCCGGTCAGGTAAAACAAGCCATTTTTCTTGTTGAATGCAATACCGTTGAGCACATCACCATTGCCTCTACCCAAGCGAAATATTTCTTCGCAATCAATCAGCGCGACAACTTCACCATTTTTCGGGTTGATTTTCAGGATATAATCTTGCTGATAGACATTGGCGTAAATAAAACCATCCACATATTCCAATTCGTTGATGGCGCGGTATTCTTGTTTGTCTGAAAACACTTGAATGCTGCGAACGATATCGAAAGTCTTCGGGTCGCGAAACACGATTTTGGAGCTTCCATCACTCATGATAAGATGTTTGCCATCATTTGCCAGACCCCAGCCTTCACCTGAATAGGTAAATTGACGTTTTTGCCCGAAAGTGTTCAGATCGTAAACAAAACAAACACCATTCATCCATGTAAGCTGATAGATTTCATTATTCAGAATGGTAATGCCCTCACCAAAATAGGTTTTGTCTAGTTCAACAATACGTAATGGAGCACCTGTTTTCACGTTGATTTCAGCCAATTTACTTTCCCCAAATTGTCCAGTACCCTCAAATAAACGACCTTCAAAAAACTCGAGCCCTTGTGTATAATGATCGTTTTTGTGCGCTAAAGTTTCGACAATTTTAGGAAGCAGTATTTTGGGGGTGGAATTGGAAAAAACAACAACGCGTCGGCTTTCTGATACCAATTCATCAACAGCGCCTGTAAGGTTCACTTTGATGTTTACAAATCCTAGGCTCCAGTCCCGTGAATCTAATTTGAACTCCATGGTTTTTTGAACGCCCTGTTGCGACAGAATCAAAGAGTCATTGGCAAAAATTTCAAGTTGTGCAGATGGATAGTCGTCTTTGATATCCAAATTCAATTGAATTTCTTGTCCGCTGATGTATTGAGCCTCTTTACCCGGACTTGTAATCCGAAGAATAACAATCCGATCTTCAAGACCATCATCGTCATCGCCATTACAAGAAACCAAACCTAGCGTGCCGAGTAAAAGTGCTGCAAATAGAAAAGACAAAAACCTGGTACTAGTCATTATTCAGATTTTGTAATAAGCTTAATACACTTTTTCCTTGAATGCCGTTGTGAGAATTATCGTAAATCGCTTCTTGTTTGCTTACAACAATCACTTGAGGCGACTGATGTGTTATTTGTAATACATCGGCAATGTGCAATGACA
>DIUF01000004.1:0-2554 GCA_002422285.1 Flavobacteriales bacterium UBA6165
TGCAAGACCTCATGCACCACACAAAGCACATTCACCCCTGCGTTTTTGGAGAACTCTTGCTCCTCGCGAATAATTTTCTTGATGGAATTATCATAATCCAAAGTAAGCGGAAATACCAAATCTTCGAGCAAACGCAAGAGCTTCGACGACGCCACATCCAAATGCACCAAAGGGTCTTTCCCCGAACCACGCAGCAAATCATTGCGCCATTCAGCGAGCCAAGAAGAAACAACTTGAATATCTTTGGACATGGGTGAAAATGAAGATTCCAAAGATAGGAGTTTTGGGGAGAAAAAATATTCGATATGAATCCGATTAGTTCAATATCAATTTTACATAATATACATGTTGGTGGTCCTCTACTCTAACGGTATAGAAACCAGAAACAAATTCTGACAATTGGATTGTTTGACCCGACTGATATACACCATCGGAAAAAACTAAACTCCCTGAAGCGTCCCAAATAGTAACTTGAGCAATATCATTTGTTCCCAAATTTATTTGAAAATCTTGGTTTGCAGGATTCGGATAAATCAGGGGTTGATTAATGCCAAACTCATTTAAATCCATCACACATGATGTATCGAATCCTTCAAAAGGCTCACCATCTGCGTAAACACAAATCAATCTTCTCGAAATCCAACTAAATTCATAGAAAACGTACATACCAACACCCGGCACATAACCATATATGACGGATGGACTATTTTCATAAACATTCACACCATTCACAAACAAAAAACCGTTTAATTGGTAGGAAATAAAAGAAGTTGAAGTTTCCGAAGTCACCACACCAAGCACTTGTATTTCCTCCGTTGACTCATTTATTTCATCGGCTGTTGCTAAAACCAAATGTTGATAATGTCCATGGTCAAGAAACCTAATAATGTCTGTTAAATCAATGGTATCACCTATCTGATGTGTTGCTGGTCGCGTTACGTTGTATTCCGCTTCTGTTGCATTACAATAAAAAAATGTCTCATCACTTTGACTGTCATAACGTGCAAAACCATTGCTTGCCGCTGTGGTGTAAGTCACTCCATTTATCACTGTGTCCACTTCTGACCAATATACCTCATCCCAAGAATAATAAACGGGCCACGCATCATAATTTACAAAACGATAATTCCAAAAAACATTCCCTTGAGGATAAACAGCATTGTTTTGCGCAAATGAAGTCCACTGCACAGCAAGCGCGAACAGAACTAAAATCGAGATTTTCATAATCGGGTATTAAGGTATGTGTTTAGACGAGCGAAAATACAAAAAGGTTGGGAAATAAAATAAAAATACTCCAACTACAGAATCTAACCATAGCAACAAGTCTTTGCGCCATTCAGCGAGCCAAGAAGAAACAGCTTGAATATCTTTGGACACGGGTGAAAATGAAGATTCCAAAGAAAGTTCCAAAAAACAAAAAACGCTGAACAAATGCCAGCGTTTGATATAATTATCATAGAATTGCCAATCTCTAATACCTAGTGATTGCCCCAAAACCATCAAAATCAGACAATTCTCCTTTTGGTAAGAAAACAACATCTCCGCCAAAGCTCATGTTCATTTCAATCAACTCATCGAAGATATCATCCACAACAACTTTTTTACTTCTTTCTTCATCTGATACGAAAGTAATTACGTTGTTCTCGAACAATGCGGGCTGAAAACGACCTTCCTCCACAAAAATTGTCTGGATGCGGCCTTCATTAATTCCTTTATAAATATCATTGGCGTCACTCATAAATTTATTTTGACTTACAGCTCTTTTCAATTCTGAAACGCGCTCGTTGTTTACACTAACCACATGTTCCTTCACCAACTTCCATGCCTCTGGTGTGATGTGAATGTTTTTTTCATCTACACGGTTCATGTTCAAGTAAAACTGGTAAATACTGTGCTTCTGATCTGCTATTTTAAGATATTCATGATAATTAGATTCTTCAGTGCAAATCAATACTGGAAGAGGATTATCGCTTCTCACTTTATTTAAGGCTTTATCCACACGATTAAAAAATTCGGCAATCAAATTGGTTTGTCGACTGGCATTAGACTGTTGCGATGCACTTGTAGCGTATAAATCGGTGTTTTCAATAGGGAAATCACCATGTACCTCTTCAACGAATTGGTCATTAAAAGCCTCTATCAACCTTACCTTTTGCTGACTTAAGAGTAAAATGTAATAATTGGTGTCCAAATGTATAGCGCGAACAAAATCTCTTGTAGCGAAAGTATGGTCAAGCACCACGCGGTCTTCAACGGCGATAGGCAAACGAATAAACTCTGCTATGTCTTCATTTACAAAAATAATAAGACTATCAAGATTGTAATTGTGGTCTATTTCATCCTCTATTTGTTCTAATTTTTCAATCAATGCTTTTGCATCCCTTTTGCTTTCATCTTCCAACAGTCGATGAGCAGCTTCTTTAATCAAATTTTTCAAAGTGATTGGATCTTTCTGATTTTCTGGATGCGTTCGATTCGTGTTCAGAATAATGGTAACACATGACTCTGAAATTACGTCTTTCAGTTGTTTAAGTTTAACGTTCATATTGTAATT
>DIUF01000004.1:2671-10706 GCA_002422285.1 Flavobacteriales bacterium UBA6165
AAGTCGCTCCAATTTTTTGGTGATTGTCTCCACACAGGGAAGGGAACAAAACCAAAACCAATGTAGCTACCATGTTCTACCCAAACCATGGAGCGCTCCGTTTTTGTGCGACCCTTGTCGATAATTACAAAATTGTCGTTGGCAAATTCCATTTTTTCCAAAGCCAAGTTTACCCGTTCGTTGTATTGCTCAGCCGTTTCAGCTTTGATGCACGCGCCTTTACATTCCTTGGTGTGGAAACGAAAACAAGATGTGGTGCTCTTGTACAAACCATTGAGTTTTTGGCACAGCTCGTATTTGTCCGTGATGGCGTGTAAAACTTTAGCGCCTTCAGCAGCACTGGCAAAAGAGGTCAGGGGAATGTCTAGTGCTTTACTCAAACTTTTCACGTGCAGACAGGTGTAGCCATTCTGATCGGTGTATTTAAACAAGCCATGCGAGAATCTGGATTTGCGCAACATGCGGTTGTATTTCGGGCGATGTTGTTTGATGAGTTTAGATTCAAGCAACAAAGCAATCAATTCGGAGCCGGTAAGGATAAACTCCGCGCGACAAATTTCTTTGCGCATTTCGCCATTTTTATTGGCTGTGTAATTGGAAAGATGTTGCTCAACCCGCTTTTTAATGCTTTTGCTTTTGCCGATGTAAATGAGCTGATTGTCTTCGTCGAACAATTTGTAAACGCCCGTTTTTTCGGGCAAATCATCGATAGAATTGAGGTCCAAATTCGGATTGAGGTCTTTGGTGTCGATTTCACCTTGCACAAACCCAGAAAGATTTCCGTTCGTTTTTTGCAGCAGAATATCAAACAATTTGGTGGTTGCCAAAGCATCACCTGTGGCACGGTGGCGGTTTTCAACTTGAATACCAAGAGCGCGACATAATTTACCCAAACTATAGGATTCGAAGCCAGGCATTATATACCTAGATGAGCGCACAGTGCACAACTGGTCTCTGCGATAATCGAAACCCAAACTCCTAAATTCACCGCGAATCATACTGTAATCAAAACCAACATTGTGCGCAACAAAAACGCAGCCTTCTGTAATTTCTACAATTTGCTTGGCCACTTCAAAAAACTTGGGCGCAGAAGCCACCATAGCATCTGAAATACCAGTCAATCGCACAATAAATTCAGGGATTTCCATTTCTGGATTAATCAAAGTACAGAGGCTATCCACCACTTTTTCGCCATCGTGAATGAAGATCGCAATCTCAGTGATTTTAGACTCCTTTGGGCGTCCACCAGTGGTTTCAACGTCGATAATTGCGTAGCGCATCACAGCAAAATAGAAAAACCACGATTCCAAAGAACCGTGGTATGAATATTAAAACAATATGCGTAACTAGACAAATTCAAAACAACTATGTCAATTCGTCGGCTCTGTTGTGTTCATCGGCAGCAGGCTTGATTTCAGCTTCAGAATTTGGGACCTCAATTTCAAACTCAGGAGTTTTTTCCTCAACCGTTTCTGCATTTTCAGCAATCGCTTCAGTGGAAATCAAAGCTTCAGGTGTATCCCAAATTCGTACACCAAAAATAGCCTCTAAGTCGTCTTTGAAAATCACCTCTTTCTCCAAAAGTTTTTGCGCAAGAGCTTCCAACTTATCTTTATTTTCGGAAAGCAATTTAATAGCGCGTTGGTATTGCTCCTCAATCAACTTACTGGCCTCTTGATCAATGATCTTCGCTGTCTCCTCAGAATATGGCTTAGAAAAGGCAAACTCATTGCGACCTTGAGAATCATAATATGAAATGTTACCCAATTTTTCGCTTAAACCATATACAGAAACCATGGCATAGGACTGCTTAGTCACTTTCTCTAAATCGCTTAGCGCACCCGTTGAGATTTTACCAAAAGTAACCTGTTCAGCTGCACGGCCACCCATCGTGGCACACATTTCATCCAACAATTGTTCAGTTCTAGTAATACTTCTTTCCTCCGGCAAATACCAAGCTGCCCCTAAAGATTGACCTCTCGGAACTATGGTAACTTTGACAAGTGGAGAAGCGTGTTGCAATAACCATGAAACAGAAGCGTGTCCAGCCTCATGAATAGCAATTGCATATTTTTCATCTTTCGAAATAATTTTGTTTTTCTTCTCCAAGCCACCGATAATTCTATCAACAGCATCCAAGAAGTCCTGCGTTTCAACAATGGTTTTTTTCTTTCTTGCAGCAATCAAAGCGGCTTCGTTACAAAGATTTGCAATATCAGCTCCCGAGAAACCTGGAGTTTGTTTCGAGAGGAATTCCACATCCAAATCTTTGGCGAGTTTCAAAGGCTTCAAATGCACAGCAAAAATGGCCTTACGCTCATTGATGTCAGGCATATCCACATAAATCTGACGGTCAAAGCGACCAGCGCGCATCAAGGCTCTGTCCAAAATGTCAGCACGGTTGGTTGCCGCAAGAATAATAACCCCGCTGTTGGTACCAAAACCATCCATTTCTGTAAGCAACTGGTTCAAGGTGTTTTCACGTTCGTCATTAGACCCCATATTCACCCCCTTGCTTCTTGCTCGACCAATGGCATCAATTTCATCAATAAAAATAATTGCAGGAGCCTTATCTTTCGCCTGTTTGAACAAATCGCGTACACGAGATGCGCCAACACCAACAAACATTTCCACGAAATCTGAACCAGAAAGCGAAAAGAAGGGAACTTGTGCCTCACCTGCAACAGCTTTGGCCAACAAAGTTTTACCTGTACCCGGAGGACCAACCAACAAAGCTCCTTTCGGAATTTTTGCCCCCAATTCTGTATATTTCTGAGGATGTTTCAAGAAGTCAACGATTTCTTGAATCTCTTCTTTAGCACCTTCCAATCCAGCAACATCCTTGAATGTAATGTTGGTTCCTTTGCCTTTTTCGAACAATTGAGCACGTGATTTACCAATGTTAAAAATCTGTCCACCGCCAGGTCCACCGCCCATTCTGCGCATCATGAAGTACCAAAGACCCACTATTAATAAAATGGGTAAAGCCAGACTTAATATCAAATTGAGATAATTAGCGCGTGTTTCGTTGTTGAATATGACTTTCGGCTGACCATTTTCCTCAAGCTGCGCATTGATAACATGCAGCTGATCCATGAAATACTTGATTTCGGGAGCAGTGTAAACGATATGAGGCGTGGGACCAAAATTGCTTTTCTGATTTTTGATAAACTCATACTTTTTATTCATCGCAATCAAATCATCAATCCGGTCTTTTTTGACAAACACTTCAATTTGTTCGTTATTGACAATCATGATTTTTTCTACATAGCCATCATTGGCGATTTGTTCAAAATCGTTTTGAGAAAAATCTTTAATGGCTGGCGGGGCCATCAAAAACTGAGACCCAATAATCACCAATGCGATGATAGCGTAAATCCAATAAAAATTGAATGATTTCCCAGGTTTTGCCCCTGAATTCTGGGGCTTCTGGTCGTTATTTGCTTGTTCTGACATAAATTTCTTTAAATAATTTGGCAATTATAATTCATCTGGAATATCCGTACGTTTGGCATCTGCCCATAAATCCTCGAGGTCATAGTAGTTGCGTATGTCACGATAAAAAACATGAGCCACAACGTTAACATAGTCCAAAAGAACCCATTCTGAGTTCCCTTTTCCTTCAACATGCCATGGCTTTTCTTTTAGGATTTTGCTAGTTGAACGCCTAACGGATTCTGCAATACCCTCTACTTGCGTGTTAGAATCTCCAGAGCAAATGACGAAAAAATCAGTTACCGCACCAGAAATTTTTCTCAAGTCTAATACTGTGATTCTTTTGGCTTTGTTCTCTTGCATTCCAGATACAATTGTATCGCAGAGCAATTGTGAATCAATGTTTTTGTGTACTTTAATCATGCTTTAATTTTGCGCCGCGAAAATACTCAAAATAGAGCAGTTTAGAGGCATCTATACAACAACTTTTTTCATACTTTGGTTCGGGATGACCCCGCAAAGCTTAATTTCGCCAAGTCTTAGCTTAAAGGCCTTATGCAAGTTCAATCCTATATTCCAAAATTCATCCACCTTGCGGACGTAGATTCTACGAACAATTATGTTGCCAATTTGGTTCGGAAAGGAAATATTGAATCGGGTACGGTTGTTTCGGCAGACTTTCAGCAAGATGGCAGAGGACAACGCGCGACAAAATGGCAGAGTATGATTGCTCAAAACGCCTTGTTTTCGATTTTTTTGAAATGGGAAAAATTCCAAGCCACCGATCAATTTCAAATATCAATGCTTACTGCGCTTGTAATTGCTGAAACTCTGGAAAGATTCGGATTGCAAAAAATTGAGATCAAATGGCCCAACGATATATACGCTGACAATCAAAAAATTGCGGGAATTCTGATTGAAAATGAACTCAATGGAAACATGATTAATTCGAGTATTCTGGGAATAGGGTTAAACGTGAATCAAATACAATTTGACGCTGAACTAAAAGCAACAAGTATGAAGTTAGAAACAGGGCAATTTTTCGTAGTTCCATTTGTTATTCAGGCCATAGCATCAAAAATGACGCACAAATTAAATGAGTTTCAAAGTGAAAACAACATCTATTATACAATAAAAAAAGAATACCTCAATAAACTGAAAGGCTACCAAAAACAAGTTATGATTTTCAATAATTTAACGAAAGAATCCTATCGAATCAAGGTTGTAGATGTATCAAAAACTGGTCAATTGTTGACAAGTAACGAACAAAACCAGTTGGAGCGTTTTGATATTAAAGACATCGTATGGATGTAGAATCGAACCGTCAATCGATATATAGAGCATTGCAATGAATTTGATTAGAATGAACATGAATTTTGTCGAGTAGCGTCGAAAATAGTTGATGACAGTCAGAAAAACGTCATTTTTTGCGAAGATTTCTCCAAAACTATTGGGCAATAAAAAAATATTACTACTTTTGCCCTCCCAAATCGGGCTAGATTAGAAGAATAATAGAATTAGATATGAGAAAAGACATTCATCCAGAAAACTATAGATTGGTTGTTTTCAAAGACGTTACCAATGATTATACATTCATTACGCGCTCTGCGGCAAACACCAAAGAAACAATCACTTGGGAAGATGGCAATGAATATCCTTTAGTAAAATTGGAGATTACGCACAAATCTCATCCATTTTTTACAGGTATTCAGCAATTTGTTGATACCGCTGGTCGTATCGATAAATTCAACAACCGTTACTCGAAATTCAAAAAGTAAACCTTTTTACTTTTGACGCAATAATAAACTCTGTCTGATTTCGGGCAGAGTTTTTTGTATTTTAGCCAAAAATTATAGCTATGAACTTGGTTCTCTCGGACAATGGACTTCATTTGAAATTTGCTCCCCTAACCCTAACACGACCCTTGGGTGAATTGAGAATGGGTATGTTTACTTTGGGCGAACGCTGGGCATTGCTATTGGGCATCAAAGAAGAAGTACTTTATCAAACTGAAAACCCATTCATAAAAGGGGAACGCAATTCCAACACGAGTGACGATGATTTAGTAGTAAACGCCGGTGTGATTCCAAGTAATGAGTTGGCAGATGAAGTAAAACAATTGGCATCGAATGAAACCCTAGTCTTCCAAAACAATTGGATAGCAAAAAAGGGAAAGGGCTCAATACAAAAACTGAGTGTTTCTGTTCCATTGTGTGTTTTAGAAAATCGCTGGGATTTGTATTTGCTGAACGAAAAAGTGCTAAAAGCTGATTTCGAATTTTATACAAATAGTAAACAATCTCAACAACTCTTATCCACAAATACAGTGATTGGTGACAAGAATTTGATTTTTCTGGAAGAAGGTGCACGAATTGAAGCTTGTATTTTAAACACCACCAATGGACCAATTTATCTAGGGAAAAATTCAGAAGTGATGGAAGGTTCTATGATTCGTGGACCTTTCTCGCTCCATGAAGGCGCTGGGGTCAAGATGGGGTCAAAAATCTACGGAGGCACATCCATTGGTCCATATTGCAAAGTTGGTGGAGAAATTTCCAATTGCATTTTCTTAGCTTATTCCAACAAAGGTCACGACGGATTTTTAGGCAATTCATACGTCAGTGCTTGGTGTAATTTAGGTGCTGACACGAACTCATCAAACTTAAAAAACAATTACAGTCCAGTCAAAACCTATGATTTTGAAAGCGAATCCATGCATCAAACAGATGTCACCTTCATGGGGCTTTTCATGGGTGATCACAGCAAGTGCTCCATCAATACAATGTTTAATACAGCAACAGTAGTTGGTGTTTCGGCGAATATTTTTTCAAGTGGTTTCCCTAAAAAATATGTTCCCTCTTTTGTATGGGGCGAAAATGACAAATTCAAATTTGAAAAGGCTTTGGAAGTAGCAGAAGCCATGATGAAGCGCCGAGGAGTTAGTCTTTCAGATTCAGAAATTGATATTTTAAAGCGAATTTACGATTGGGGGAAGTAGCTTCAATTCTGTCCCGCAAACAAAAATTTATTCGGAGTTACCAAGTTCGTTTTTACGGCATACATCACAATTCCAGCAGTGTTTTTCACACCCAATTTAGCCATGATGTTCTTTCTGTGTGTGTTTATGGTATGCGCCGATAAAAACAACATGTCAGCGATTTGTGTATTGGTATAACCTTCCGCAATCAAAGTAATGATTTCCATTTCGCGCTCTGATAAACTCAAGGGTTCGCAACTCAAAGCATCACAATCAATGTCATTGACGTCGATATTTGCCTTGTGAATGGTCTCTAAAATTTGCCCACAAAAAAATCGATTGCCTTTGAATGTTTCAACGACAGAATCTAAAATTTCTGAAATATCGCAATCCTTTTTGATGTAGCTCGAAATTCCACCACGCAGTGCGTCCACAAGAGTTTGAGCCGATTGTTCGGGCGTTACAGCAACAAACTTTACATCTGGATATAATCGCAAAACGTTTGGCACAGAATCAATTGAAAAACCAACTGAAGTATAGTCAATAACCACCAAATCAGGGGAAAAAAGCTTAATATGTTCTAACAACTCCTCCTCATTTCTGGCCTCACCAGTGATAATTAGCTCCTTTGCCTTTGTTAGAATCGCCCGCAAACCATTAAGCGCAATAAAATTTGAATCGGCAATGAGAACCTTCATGCTTATTTAGAATAATTTTAAACAAAGGTAGGGGATTCTCAAAAACAATAGACTAGTGCTGTGACAAAATTATGAACAGTCACATAACATTTAGCTAAGTAATTAATGTCTCAAAACGGTTTTTGTGAGTACAACACCAGAATCTAGTATGACAGAAACGAGATAAACTCCTTGTTCTAAGTTCTTTGTGCTCAAAGAAATGCTTTGTCCGGAATGATGGTCCAAAAACTCCTTATTGATAATAACTCGACCTTGCATGTCAAGTATGATTACATTAACGATTGCATAATCTTCAGTGAAGATGTTCAACTGTTCACCAAATGGCACAGGATAAACAGATAGATTCATGTTTCCAAAACTATAGTCCTCTATAGAAACGTGTCCACAGGCGCCCCAATTTTGCGGAAGTGCATTATCGGAATTGATATCATTCAAACACAAATACGGTCCATTTCCGTCTGGCGCTGTAGGCCAAGGTGCACTGTCGTGGTAATGCACTTCGTCAATCACATTTCCGAAGGCATCACATAATACGATGTTATAGTTATTATTAGACAGCGTCCGTGTATAGCCCCCAAAAGGCGGATAACCGTAAAACTGTGTGAATTTCATAGGATTGCTGCACAAAATAATTTGTTGATTCGGAGCTGCAGTTGAACCCGCCGGAAATTTGTAGCTTATTCCCAATTCACGGATGTAAATGCCCGTCAAGTCAACAGTATCACTAGAGTTGTTGGTAATTTCAAAAAATTCGAGCTCATCACTTGAGAAATAGAGCTGATTTGTTGGATTATAATGAATTCTTGTAATCACCAAATTCGGTAATATCGGATTAACACAATTTGCAGGATCACCGATATTATTGGTCATCCAAATAATTCGCGCCTGCAACCATGTTTTCATTTCCTGAATCTCTGTGAGTCGC
>DIUF01000055.1 GCA_002422285.1 Flavobacteriales bacterium UBA6165
GTTTTTAAAACCTGGAAGGTCTGTGTCTCGTTCCCAAGCGCCAGATTTATTTAACCGCCGGGTCTCGTAGAAGACAGGGTCTTGAATTTTGCACAATCAAATTGCTTTAAAGAAATGCACAATGCAAGACCTGACCCTGTCTTTTGCTGTCTTTTGTGCTTGGCTTCAAGTTCTATTTCAGTGATGGGGTCGTTTGAGCGCGCCAACGTTAACATACCTACAACGCCATTGAAATCACGGATGGATTGCGCCCAGCCATAGCGCAATCCAAATGAGTTCGCCTCCTCCCATAAATCGTGCGCCGAACTAAATAAGTCATCGCTCCACACGATTGGCTGAAGCGAGTGCATAGCGTGGTGTACAGTAGGGTCAACCGCAACATAATTTTTAGCTTGATAGTGCGCCTGCCAAGCCGCTGGGTAATTATTAAACGTCAATATCGTTGGGTTTGTTAGAGGCAGCGGCATACGCAGGCCATAGGCGCAGAAGTCAAAATCAAGTTCCTTGCTAAACGAAAGCATCGCCTGAAAAAATTGTTGATCGCTTTGAATGGACTGCAATGCCTGAAATAGATTTTCTTCCTAAGCCTTCATGGATTCTCCTTCGTTTATGCACATTAGGTCGCACGCAAAAAATAACACCCGTCGTCGCCCTTGTTGGCGTTCAAGGCTAGCAGCTGTAGTGTAGTGTGTTTTACAGTTACTTAATGAGAAAAAACTGCGTTTTTTCAATCTTTTTGTTGTACCGTAGAAAAATCGCACTTTTCATGCGCAATGAACGCCCCTAAATAATGTAAAAGAAAAAATACGCGTCATAACCTGTCAATACTGACAGTTGTCTCTAGTACAAAAACTTAGTTAAATACGCCCTAAGAAACACATTTTTTTAGGGGAGGTGATGAGCGTTGTTACCGCTAGACAAGAAAACCTCCCAAATGGACTCTACTCAAAAGTTGCCAGCTATCGCCACAAAGTGTTTGTGGAACGACTTGGCTGGCAACTTCCGCATTTGATAATACAAAACAAGACCCATTCGACCGTTTCGACACGGTTTGCGTTATATCAGGCCACGAGCAGGGAGCTGAGCCGCCGATGATTGTTGATGGCATCCGATTTTTGCGTGTTGGAGTGAAACTGATGTTTTGTAAATTACTGTTGCATTTATGCTCGATCTGCCCGGCTAATTATTTGTAGTTAGATCAATATAATAGGAGGAGATAAAATGAAATCTTATTAACAGTTAACCAAAACAAGAGGTAATTATTCAATTTAACTAACCCCATTGACTGACAAATCAATCGAAACTGACCCCATTGATTGACCCCATTGATTTTTTTGTGCGTTGATTGGTGGTTTACTGAAGCGAAACCGCTCTACGTGTTTAAATTTTCAAGGAAATACAAATGAATAAAAAAAGTTTTTATCCTATTTGGCTTTTGCTAGTTTTACATTAATAGCACATGCCGAGTCATTTCAAGCAGCAAATAACTTTACTATAGCGGCTGTAACTTCAGCTAATTACAATCCAGTTCTGCCAATAAATCTCACCCCAGAAACTGCCATTACAGATTTAGCATGGGAATTCCAGAGTACTAATTGGAATCAAATAAAACAATCTAACTATCCTCATGGTGGAGGGTGGATTGCATTTCTTACATTATCAGATGGTAATATTGCTGATCCTATCGGTGAGTACAATAATACTAATGCGATTTTTTTTGGTAGATATTTTTTGTCTGGTAGTTCTGGCATTGTTCATGAATACTACTGTACCTGTGATGCCGGTGCTTTTTTCAAGGCTACAGCATATCCAATACCCTTTGGCTCTCCAATTCCAGCAAAAATGTATGTAAACTAAAAAAATTTAAGGATTCAACAATGAAAATGCAAAAAGTCTACCCAACTATTTTTATATTAATAATTCTATTTATACCTTCATTCTCTTATGCTGTTCAATTTGAACTTGAAGATATTTCAAATAAAGTAATTAGCTGCGACACCCCTTTACTAGCAAATTTTCCTGATGGCACATGCTTAATAGCACCTGATAACACATTTCAAGCGACAGTTGTATTGGAAGAAAATGAAACGGAAGAGGTATTAGAAAACTTACATGTTGTTATTTTAAATAAAAAAGGGGAGTTCTACGAATACAATCCCAGAGGGGGAGAACTCTGGAAAAAAGTCCCACGAGAAAACTTGGACGGTAATATATTATTAACATCCTCATTTCCAAAGTTACCCTTTGAAACACACTCAATCAGTCGACAAATTCACCTTGATAATTTTGAATTAAAGGATAATATCGAACTTTTTTTAAGTGTTCGGCCTAATCAATCATCGGGTTTTAAACAAGCTCATGTGAAGAAAGTTAAAGAATTCAAAAAAGCTAATTAAACCCACGGTCGAGTCGCCCAAGGGAACTTCCCCCTCAGGCGCTCACAGAACCGTACGTGAGACTCTCGCCTCATACGGCTCTTCATGTCCCTTGCAAATTACCAAGTTTGCGTAAATCTTAAGTTCCTCCCATTTCTGGTTGACCAAAGTTCTATTTTGGACATGTTAGCCCCTTCGCTCCATTTCCATTAC
>DIUF01000097.1 GCA_002422285.1 Flavobacteriales bacterium UBA6165
AAGCTCCTGTGGGTTCTGCGAAGTATTAATTTGCTTAACCAATTCTCCAAGTTAGTGAAAAAACCAAACCGTTGGCGAGTGGTGCTCTTCGATAGCGATACCACTGCATTCTAAGACTGGCATGACCAATGTCGCAGGAAACAAACAAACCACCTACTCTGCCCCATTTTGCTTCTCTTGGGTCTTCAAAATAAGTGTTATCGCGTTGATACAAAAATTGGTTTTGCGCATTTAATTGATCGTAATAGGCATTGCTTTGGTCAGGGTTCAAAAAACGTTGGCCTCCAACAAGACCGAGTCCAAAGGAATATCCCACATTAAAAGCCAGAAAAGATGTCGCTTCATTATATTCAACAGCGGTTCCACCAGCAGCCAAAAGCAGATTGTTGATGTTGACGCCGAAATCCAACATCATATTAAAAACACTAAAACTACCGATGCCTTCTGTTTCACCTCGACGAACTCTTCTGCTGTATCCTTTGCCTTCTTCTATTGTTCCTTTGCCACCTTTTTCTAAGCTTGTGCCATGCCCAACTCTACCGCCTTCAAGATTAAATCCAAAAAGGAAATTGGCTTTTCTGTACATGAATTGAGCGCCAAACAAGTTGCTGCTGCCCATGTAATTTTGCGTTCGCACACCATTTCTGCCGTATTTGACACCAAAACCAGAGTACTTACCAATATCTGTAACAGTTACCGTGGTGGGAGTAACAGTAACATCATAATATGTTGTAGTTCGTGTAACGCGATAATTTCCTTCGTTGCGCGTCGTTGTTTCTGTTCTATGATTACTTGTAGAAACTTGGGCTGCATTCACTGTTTGGAAAGTTGGATTGAATCTGTCGAGCAATCCTTCCCATCGCAAAGTTAGTTGTGGATAGAACGATAATCCCTTTTTCTGAAACTCCTTAAACTCGCCATCGCGAAGTACATTGATACGCATGTTGAGATTAAAATCAACACTCATATAAGGTAGCCGTAAACGATAACCTGGCGCGACATTAAAATAGGATGTCGTCACTTTTGGTTTGGTTGCATTTGCATTTTCAAAAATTCGGTAGCCCCCAAAAGTCATGTTGATTATGGGATGACCGCGAAAAGAATTGTTGTAAGAACGGTATTGACCAACCGTTAAAATTGACAGCGGAATGGATGTACCAATGTAAATTTTGTTGGCTCTCAATTCACCTGTTGGAATAAGCGGCTGAGGTCCAGGCATAAATTCATTTATGGGTTCAAAAGTTGAAATACTTCCTTGACCAATACCAAAAGTAAAAGGCCCAAACAGCATATTGGCGCCCACCCAACGGCTCTCTGATGTCATCAATTCCCCAAATTTTGGATTGTAGAATTCAATGCCAATACCACTCGCTGATAAATCACCCAGCCATTGTTTTCTTCGAATTTCTTTATTTGACATTTGAGCTCGTAAGGGAAAGAGCAATCCAAATATGAGTACAAAAAGAATCGTTGTTTTTTGCATAACTGTCATTTTATAAACAGCTCAAAAATAAGTACAGGAGATCGATTGAAGCGTTTTGAGCTACTCATATACGAAAAATTGCGTATAAAAAAAGCGTCTGAATTTCGTCAGACGCTTAGTATCATTAGCGTTGTTTTTACCTCAACTTCATCGTTACAACTGCATTATTCATCGCTGGAATAATTGATTCTGCGAAAATCAAAACACCTGAAACCTTATTGAAATAATAGGTCGATTTTTCATTTTTGTTGGTTGCATCCGTGATTTCATAAACATTACACAAAATGCCTTCTTTATCCATTTCTCCCATGTTCTCAATTTTCAAAAACTTGGGTTTAAAGGATTGCATATCATCTGTGGCCACAATGATGCTTTCGCCTTTTTGCAAACCAAGACCTGCGGCAAGAAGTTCAAAACCCGGCGCAGAAGATAAAAACGCACCTTTGTGCTTGATGCTTTGCTCTTTTCCACCCATATCAATTTTAACTTCGTTAGCCAAATAGGATACTAAAATCTCTGTTCCCATTTGAGATATGATTCTCGAAATAGGATGAAAAGCTTTTGATAAAACCACTTGGTCCTCAGCATCACCCATTTGGCTTTTTTGCACATCCGTAATTTTCCAATTCTCGCCATATTTAGCAATGATTCGCGTTAGGCTCATTTTGATGTTTTGGTCTTGAATGGCAATATTCATGTCGTATTTAAAAACGCCTGGTTTCAGCGCATTTGCATTGATTATCGGCAATTCATCTGCATTTTTAACACCCGATGGGTCATAAACCACCGTTGTGATATCCACTGTAATTTCTTTCAAACGTTGAGCTACATCATCCGGCATTTCTTCTTGGAAACGACCGCCAAGAATTGGCGCCAAGAAACGCTCGACCTCAGCAAACATGGCCATTTTGTTGACTGGCTTGGCAAATCCATGACCTTCATCGTCAGCCAAAATGTAAGATACTTGCTGACCTTTATCGCGCATAGCCACAACGATTTGATCGGCTTCTGCTTGCTTCACACGGGGGTCGTTTGCACCTTGAATAATCAACAAAGGTTTGGTGATTTTATCTGCAGAAAACAAAGGACTTGCCTCGCGGATTCTTTTTTCTCCTTCAGGGGTATTGGGGTCGCCCACCATGCCATGCAAAAATGCTCGTCCAGCTTCCCAATAAGGTGGGATGCTTTCCAAAAGCGTGAAAATATTTGAAGGCCCAACGATATCAACCCCAGCAGCATATACATCAGGCGTGAAAGCCAATCCAGCTAAAGTCGCGTAGCCACCATAACTTCCGCCCATGATGG
>DIUF01000088.1:0-4941 GCA_002422285.1 Flavobacteriales bacterium UBA6165
CCACCATAACTTCCGCCCATGATGGCAACTTTTGTTTCATCAACAATTCCTTCAGAAATTAAATGTTTTACCCCCCAAGTAATATCGTCTTGCATCAACAAGCCCCACTGCAAATCGCCAGCGTTCATGAATTTTTTTCCATAACCACCAGAAGCGCGGAAATTGGGTTGCAATACGGCATATCCTCTGTTGGCCAAGAACTGAACAAGCGGGTCGTATCCCCAATAATCTCTAGGACCTTTTGGACCACCATGAACCAAAACAACCAAGGGTAATTTCTGTGCTTTGCAGCCATTTGGCACGGTGAGATAAGCTGGAATTTCAAGCCCATCGCTGCTTTTATAGCGAATTGGGGTCATTTCAGAAAGCAAAACCTCGATTTCTTTCAACTTTGGTCGTGGCACATATTGCTGAATTAAATCATCTTCTTTAGGAATATATAACCAAACTTCGGAAGCATATTTATCGCCCCAAACGGTAACCAAAAACATAGAATAATCCTTGTCTGAACTGGTAAAATCAACTTCTCGACCTGGAAATTTCGCTTTCAAATCGTTGTAAATTTTCTCTCGATTTTTGTCTTTGAAATAAATTCTCGTTCTATCGTCGGTATAAGAAGTATTGATGATTTTTCGCGTATTTTGGTCTAAGGTGATGCCATCTAAATCCACGCGATTTTCTGGGTCAGATTCCATCAATTCCATTTTCCCTGTTTCCGGATCCATCAAATACAAAGTGGTCAAATCCAAATCGCCTTTGTTGGTAATGAGATAACACTTGGAATTGTCTTCATTCCAACCAGAAATAAAAGCAGATTCGGTTACAGATGTTTCATAAATACTGGTCAAAGAATCGCCTCTTTTGTAGAGCATATACGTATTTCCCTGTTCATCTGATTGATAATAAATACGCAAGTTATCGTCCCAATCGAAGCCATAACTCACGATTCGGTCGTTGTTTTCATACATCATGGTCAATTCACCCGTCGAAATGCGGAGGCTATACAAGTCATGCCAGGCCTTATCGCGTTTGTTCAATCCGATAAAAAGAAGGTCGTGATCGTTGTCGCTCACCTGATAGATTTGCGCCGTAACCTCATCAAAATTGGTCAAGTTTCGTGAAACAGGAACGAGTCCTTCAGGAGCCACATCTGACGGATTTACAGCAAAAATATTGATGTTTTCATCGCCATCTTTATCTTTCACGTAAAGGATGTACTTGCCGTCACCCGACCAGAAAAAGCCATATAGTGGACGCTCACTGTCGGTTAAAGGACGTGCCTCATCAAAAGTTTGGTACAATTCCTTCACCCAAATATTCATGATGCCGTTGTATTCTTTCATGAATGCGATGTATTTTCCATCAGGACTCAGCTGTCCGCCTGAAATTTCAGGATTTCCGAAAAACAAGTCGCGGTCTATGAGTTTTGGGAGCTTACATTCCATTTCTTTTTTACAGGCGGTCATAACAAATAGGCTTAAAATCAATAATTGAAGAACTCTGAATTTTCTCATGTCTATAGAATTTTGGTCAAAGATAGTGTGGACTACTCGAAGTGAAAAAGGAAAATGATTAACGGTTTGAGTATGTTTTTTTCGGTAAAGGGAAACTATGAACTGGTTGTAATTAGCCTCAACAATGTCTTAACCTCCTGATCCTCCCTACTCAAAACCACATCGGCTTGCAAGTAAAAAACCTCGCGCTCGTTTAATTTCTCTTCGATAAACGAGAGCATTTCCACATCTGACATGGCAGCCAAAAGCGGTCGCTGGGTTTTGGCATTTTTCAGTCTTTTGAACAATTCTTTGGCTGGGCGTAGCAGATAGAGCACGATGCCCTTGTTATTAAGCTTTTGCAAATTATTGTTAAAGCATGGCATACCGCCTCCGGTTGCAATCACAGCTGGTGAATCAATGCTGAGTTGTTCTATCCATTCAGTTTCCAATTGTCTGAAATGGTCCTCGCCATAAGTTTCAAAAATATCGCTGATTTTCATGCCCGCAACTTGCTCAATAGCCGCATCCGAATCCACAAAAGGTCGGTTCAAGGCTCGGGCTAGTTTTTTTCCGAGCGTTGTTTTCCCCGAACCCATGAAGCCAATTAAAATGATATGTCTGGAAGCGTAATTCACCAAGCGAAGATAAAAGTAATCCGACAAATGCAGCCCATTTTTCTATTCTTCGAGGTTTTTAGCGGTAGAAATATGAGTAAATTCGCGACTCAAAATTAGCACGTGAAAAAAATTGCACTGGTAGGAAATCCCAATTGTGGAAAAACAAGTCTGTTTAACGCTTTGACTGGACTCAATCAAAAGGTGGGCAACTATCCTGGCGTTACGGTTGACAAACGTTCGGGGAAATTTTCAACGGCATCTGGCGAGACCTTTGAACTCATCGATTTGCCAGGAACCTACAGCCTTTCTTCCAACAGTTTAGATGAAGAAGTGGTGCAGCGCATTTTGCTGAATCCTGAAAATGAGGATTATCCAGACCTCGTTTTGATGGTGGTGGATGCCACAAATCTTCAAAGAAATTTGTTTTTGTCCTCGCAAATTTATGACCTCGATATACCCATGATTTTGGTGCTCAATATGGTTGATGTTTTGGAGCGAGACAATATAGAACTGGATGTGGTCACTTTAGGCGAGACCTTTGACTGCCCGATTGTGCCCGTAAGTGCCAAGAAAAAACGCGGCATTGAAGTTTTGAAAGAAAGTATCGCCAATTTTCAAGCCAGTTCAGTACCAAGAACTTCATTTTACGATGTTCAGAATTTGGCACAGCTGCCTGATGGCTTGGAACAATTCCTGCCAAAACAAAATGATTATCAACGTTTTAAAATCTGTAATCAAATCAGCAAAATCGATTGGATCTCAGATAGAGTAGCGCTTGAAAATTCCTTGCAAAACCGCGAATCTGGATATGCACTTGAAATCCATGAAATCAATGCGCGATATGCGGCCATTCATGAGTTGATTGACCATGTCAAAAAAGACAAAAAAGCCAGTTCGTCTTTGGCCTTAACCGACAAAATCGACCGCGTTGTTACACATCCCGTTTGGGGCTTATTTGTGTTTCTGCTCACCTTTTTCGTTATTTTTCAAGTCATTTTCACCTTTGCCGCCTACCCTATGGATTGGATTGATATGGGTATGGCTTGGTTGGGTGAAAAAGTTTCAACAGCCCTACCCGAAGGACTTTTCAATGATTTTTTGGTCAACGGACTCATTGCTGGCATCGGCGGAGTTTTGGTGTTTTTACCACAAATCATGTTGCTCTTTGGCATGGTTACTTTACTAGAAGACACCGGATATTTGGCACGCGTCAGTCACATGTCGGATGGCATGCTGCGGCGCTTTGGCATGAACGGGAAATCGGTGATTCCGCTGGTTTCAGGTTTTGCTTGTGCTATTCCAGCCATTATGGCCGCTCGAACCATTGAAAACAGAAAAGAAAGACTGATTACTATTTTCATCACGCCCTTGATGAGTTGTTCGGCTCGCTTACCCGTTTATGTGTTTTTAGTCGCGTTTCTTGTTCCAGATGAAAAGTTGTGGGGCTTCCTCAACCTGCAAGGCTTGATGATGATGGCCATGTATTTGTTGGGCTTGGTGGTCAGTTTTCTTGTGGCATTAATCATCAATTTTTTCCTGCGCAAACAAGCAGAAGGCACATTTTTATTGGAGTTGCCGAATTACAAAGTGCCCTCAATGCGGAATGCATACAATTCGATGATCAACAAAGGCATGACCTTCGTGAAAGAAGCCGGTAAAATCATTGTGATTGCAGCTATTGTGATTTGGGCTTTGGCGAACATTGTGCCGAGTTCACAAAAAGAGCGCATCGAAGAAAAATATGCCCGCTTGGAACTTGAAGGCAGCCTGGAACCCAGTCAGCTTGAGTATCAAAAAAATTCCGAAATGTTGGAATATTCCTACTTGGGCACTATTGGCAAAACGATTGAACCCGCCATTCGCCCTCTGGGCTTCGATTGGAAAATTGGAATAGCCATTGCTGCTAGTTTCGCTGCAAGAGAAGTCTTTGTTGGCACAATGGCAACCATCTACGCCGTTGAAGACGACCCCGACAGTCCGCGTGGATTGAAAGCCATCAAGTTCAGCTATCCTGTGGCGTTTTCACTCTTGATTTTCTACGTTTTCGCCCTGCAATGTATGAGCACCGTGGCTATTGTTCGCCAAGAAACCGGTGGTTGGAAATGGCCTTTTATTCAATTTGTTTCCTTCACTGCATTGGCTTATTTTGCGTCTTGGATTACGTATGTTATGGTGAGGTGATTTGAGATTTGGAAAATTTGAGATTTGAAATTCGAGATTTGTTCGAATGAATTTCAAATCTCGAATTTCGAATGTTTTAAACCCGAATTCCCTTGCAAACCGCCCGTGTGGATAAATAAGATTTTACTTGAAGAACCAAATTCTCCATTTTGAATCATTAGGTATAAGCGATAAAAGGCCTTGGCTGTGTAAACTTGGTCGAGGGGCAAATCGAAAGTTTCTTGCACAAAACGCATAAATTCAGTGAGTTCTGGTGTGTGTTTTCCGTAACCGCCAAAAATATCTTCGCTGTATAGGGTCATGCGCTGCATACAAAATTCGGTGAACTCAGGATTGTGGAAACCATATTCTAATTTGCGCTCGATATCTGCTTTCAGAAAATCTCCTTTCAGGGCTGAGCAAACGTGGAGATGTGCATTTTCTGGCATGGCCGATAAAATTCCAGCGGCTGTTGTGCCTGTGCCTGCTGCTACAAAAACATCTGTAAAATCTTTGGGGATTTCCTGCCAAATTTCTTGACAACCCGAAAGTCCATAAAAATTGGAGCCGCCTTCGGGGATGATGTAGGTGTTCGGAAAATCGATGTGCAGTTGCTCGATGTAGCTTTTGTCGTCGCGAAGCAAATAATCTTCACGAGTCACGAAATG
>DIUF01000088.1:4987-27595 GCA_002422285.1 Flavobacteriales bacterium UBA6165
GAATAAGCCCCACCAAAAGTCAAAATCCGCGGAAACTGACCATTTTTGGCCGCAAGAATGTTGTATTTCAACTTGCGCCATTTGTTACCAGAAACCAAATCATCGATTAAATCGTCGCGTTTTACATAAACTTGTACGCTTTGAAGTAAACAATTTTCATCTTGCAGTTGTTGAAGTACCGAACAACCTGAATCAAATAACTGAATTTCCCTATTTTTGCCGCTCATGAACGATGATTTAACTGGATTTTCCAGAAGAAAAAATTTGGATAAAGACGACTATTATTTGTCGCCCGATGGTTTTGTGGTGTTCACCGAAAAATATCATTTGAAGCGGGGTTATTGTTGTAAAAGTGGCTGTAAACACTGTCCTTATGGTTACGATAAAAAAACAGGAACCATAAAAAAATGCTGATTTAGCGAACCCCTTGGTCTGGGTATTTTCCTTTGAACTGTCGGTAAAACTTCTTGATTTCCTCGATATCTTTTTCCACGTCGCCTGTGGGATTGAAGGCGTGCGAAATGCCCCCAATCTTTCGTTTATAATCCAAATACCCCAAATAAATGGGCACATTGGCTTTTTGAGCGAGGTAGTAGAATCCCCTTTTCCAATTAGGATTGTAGGCTCGTGTTCCCTCTGGAGTAAACATTACACAAAGATTTTCATTCTTAGCGAATAAGTCTGCAATGGTTTCAGTTACATTTTTCGGACCACCTTTGCGATTGACAGGAATACCGCCCATTTTCTTCAAAAACCAGCCCAATGGAAAGAAAAATGCTTCTTTTTTGATTAACATTTTAACATTTATGCCGTAACTCCACATGGCCAAACGGCCGTAGAAAAAATCCCAATTGCTGGTATGAGGAACACTCACAAGCACAGATCTTTCAACACCTTCTGGTACATTATAATCCATTTTCCAACCCAAAACTTTTAGTAACCACTTGCTAAATCGCTTCATGAAATCATTTTTTGGCAAATGTAAAGGTTTCGTGCTCTAGATTTTTGAATCATGAGAACAATGTGGCATAAATTTAACATCTAAGCAACCTTAGGCACAATTATTGTTTTTACTTTTGGCAAGTTTAAAAATCGATATGAAGCATTTTATTTTATCTCTTTTTTTGTTGGTTCTTGGTACCAGCTTTGCTCAAAACAAGAACAACTATGAAGTCGCCTGTGTGGCTTTCTACAACGTTGAAAATTTATTCGACACCATCGACACGCCTGATGTTAACGATACAGAGTATACCCCTACAGGTGCAAATAAGTGGGACAGCAAAAAATACTACGAAAAGCTAGACCGTTTGGCAGAAGTTATTTCCTTAATGGGCGCAGATTATACGCCTGATGGACCTGCGATTGTTGGTCTTGCTGAAGTTGAAAACAAAGCGGTTATCTATGACCTTACACAACAAGAGCGCATAAAAGCAAGAGGCTATCAAATCGTGCATTATGATTCACCCGACAAAAGAGGAATTGACGTTGCACTGATATATCAACCAAAATATTTCAAAGTTGAGAGCAGTAGCACGCATACTTTGGTGATTCCAGGTCGAGACAATTTTTTCACGCGCGACATGCTTTTGGTTTCTGGACAATTTATGGGCGAACGCATGCACTTTATTGTTGCCCATTGGCCTTCGCGCAGAGGTGGAGAAAAACGTTCATCACCCTTAAGAGAGGCAGCGGGGCTTCTTGCAAAAAGTATCATAGATTCCATTACTCTTGCAGAAGGTCCAAATGCTAAAGTGATTTTTATGGGCGATTTAAACGATGACCCGGTGAACAAAAGCGTGAAAGTGAACATGAATTCAAAAGGCGACATATCAAAGGTTGTTCCAGGTGCCTTGTTTAATCCCTTTGAGGAATTATACAAAAAAGGTATTGGTACTTTGGCTTGGCAAGATGCTTGGAATTTGTTTGACCAAATTATTATGACCCCTGCTTTTGTATTGCAAAAAGAAGGCTTTCATTACTACAAGTCGGTCGTATTCAACAAACCATTTCTAGCTCAAAAAGAAGGACGCTTTAAAGGTTATCCTTGGAGAAGTTTTGCAGGGGGCGCTTATCTTGGTGGATATTCAGACCACTTTCCCACCTACATTTTGCTGAAGAAAAAGGTGGAAGATTAATTCTGGATATTCAAAATATTAACACCATTCCACATGGTTCGGTAAGCCCTTAAGCCCCATTCGGCAGGCCCTTGAATAAGAGAACCGTCGAACAATGAAAACTGGGAAGTGGTGCAAGAATCCAGTAAAATAAGCATATTGTTTGCGTCTACATACAGTGGCGCACAGGTATCTCCGCCAGATGCAGGAGACATGCGGTCAAAAGCTACAAATTCATCCATTGTGCGACGATAGACCACCAAGCCCTTCACACCAGCGTTTTCAACATATGCAAAGCCACCAATACTTTGCAAACCAGAATAACTTGGCAAATTCACATTGATATTGATGTTGAATGGGATATCAGGAACAGGATGTAAATTTCTTCGACATCCAATAAATCCTGAAGCCAATAAAACAAATGATAAAATGAAAATTCTGTGCATGTTGTCTAAAACGAATTTAAATCCTGAATATTGTTAAAAGCAATGAATTATGGCTATCACAAACTCATCAGCTGTTTGAATTTAATGGCTTGGCGTCGGGAAACCTCAATTTCTTGACCATTTTTGAGATACAACATAAAGCCGCCATTGAACCAAGATTCTACCTTCACGATATAATCCATGTTCACGATATGTTTTCTATTGGCGCGAAAAAACTTTTTCTCATCCAAGCGTTCTTCAATCAAATTCAACGATTTCAAAATCAATGGCTTAAAATCTTTAAAAAATACGCGGACATAATTCCCGTAAGACTCAAAAACCTCAATTTCCGACAATTGAACAAACCAACATTTTTCTCCATCGCGAATAAAAATTCTGTCGTCGGTAGACAAAGACGCATTGCTTTCTGCGGTAGGCGTATTTTGCGATGAGGATTTGGATTTTACCAATTTCCTCAAACGCTCCACCACCCGCTCCAAACGCTGTTTATCGATAGGTTTGAGCAAATAATCGAGGGCATTCACATCAAAAGCTTTTAAAGCATACTCATCATAGGCAGTAACAAATACCACTTCGAATGGACAAGAATCCAGAGCATCTAAAAATTGAAAACCATCTTTTTCTGGCATTTGAATATCCAAAAAGACCACGTCTGGTGTAAATTTCTCTGTGATTTTCAATGCTTCATCTACATTTTGCGCCTCGGCTTCAATTTCGATATCCTCAAATTCGCTAAGCAATTCAATCAGCTCTTTTCTGGCTAATCTTTCATCGTCAACTATCAATGCCTTCATAACTCAATATTAATTTTTGCAATTACTTTTCCATTTTCTTCAAACAAATCGAGTGAAAAACGCCCATCGAAAAGCGCTTCCAGCCTGGAATAGGTGTTGTCTAACCCAATTCTTGTATCACTTTTATCATTCAAAGTACCATCATTTGCTACAACAATCTCCAAACTCCGTTCTGATTTCACTACGCGAACTTCAATTTTTCCACCATCTCTCAAACGTCCAATCCCATGTTTAACGGCATTTTCAACCAAGCTTTGTATAGTCATCGGTGGAATTTGAAATCGGTATGCGCTATTATCAATTTCAGTTTCAAAATTCAAACGCTCTTCGAAACGGATTTTTTCTAACTCCAAATAATCGCGCACAAACTGCATTTCTTCTTCAATACTTACGGATTCCCGGCGACTGTAAATTAAAATATTGCGCAGAATATTCGACAATTTTGTAACACCATTTTTTGCCTCTGTCGGATTTTCACTGATCAGCGCACGAATGCTGTTGAGGCTATTAAACAAAAAATGAGGATTCAATTGCGAGCGCATCAAGGCCAACTCTACTGTTTGCTTTTGAGCTAAGAGGCGTAGGTTTTCAATTTCACTAATTCGTGTTTTGCGGATGAAGTGGTTCAAGAAATAAACAAGCGACCATGTCCCAAACAAAGTTGTCATTACCAAGACTTGTCCAAAAAACTTTTTGAATTGAAAAACACCGTTGTTATTCAATAAATTGTAAAACATCAAGTCATACAAAGCTTGAAACAAAAACGCCGAAAGTGCGCAAGAAATCGAAACAGACAAAAACACCTCTATAGGCTTTTTATCTAGCAAATGATATCGAATGAAAAAACTGCGCAACGAATGAGAAAGCATAATCCCCAAAATGGCGAAATAAAAGAGCAAAATTAGAGATTTCTTTGTAATATCTACGTCATTCGCACGGTTGATTAAGAATAGAAAAAAAGCTATTCCAAACCAACCCAAGAATTGAAAAACCCAATATAGAATCTTCTGTAAACTCAATACATCATTTTGGTAAAAATAACCAAATTACAAAACTACTTACAAAAGTACAATTCGAATGGTGTACTGAATACCATCGTTATTGATAATCAATTGAGCCACACCTTTGAATCCAGAGTCTACAACCAAGGTATTCTCATTTACATCAAATTGTATTTGACGACCAGACACATCAAATAATCCAACGATATCTTCGACAGTAAATCCGTAAATTTGAATTTGATTGTTGTGGCTTGGGTTAGGAAATACTCCAATTAAAGTTTCATCAAAATGTGTAACTCCTGAAAAATCTATAAACCCAATAGTTACTTCTACAATCTGTTCACAACCATTTTGATCAATTACAGAGACTGTATATTCACCAGCCTCAGCATCTCTAGGATTAGTAATCATCAATTCACCATCGACATAATATAAATATGGAGGGGTGCCACCAATAGCCAAAACTTGAATGCTACCAATTTGGAATGTCGTTTGTGCAGTAACCTCAGTAAAGACCTGTAAAGCATTTGGTTGCATAACATTAACAGCACCCTCAAAAGTACAACCGAATTCATCTTCATATGTATAACTATATTGTCCAGATGACAAATTCTCTAAGTTCAGAGTATTTTGTCCATCTTGCCAGGTAATTATGTAATTATCAGTTTGATTGAACACATCAAGAGACACAGAACCATTATTTGAACCAAAACAAGAAAGATGATTTACATTCTCATTTATGTAAACAGGATTCATAACAACTACTTCAATTGTATCGCTGAAATAAATGTGCCCTAAATTATTAGTCGCAATCAAAGAATAGCTTCCCGTTTGAGAAACGGAAATTGATTGCGTAGTTGCTCCATTACTCCATAAATAAGAACTAAAATCAGGCGCATCAAGTTCTATGGACATTCCTTCACAAATTGCAGTTTGTGAAGGATTATTAATGGAAAATAGGAGTGTTTCGCCCTCTGTAAAGTAATAGTGTTGATTAACTGCTAAATCATAATATACATCCTGAATTCCGCTTAAGTAAGTGACTGTAATCGAATCAATAATATTGTACTGACCTAAGCCAAAAATATGATGTTGAGAATTTTGACTACAGTAATTCTCTCCACATCGCGTATAGTAAGAATAGGTGTTGCCTCCAGCATATACTCTAATCCATGAGCCAATTGCCATGCGATTAGAAATTGTGCCATCTAATGTAACTTTAACATAGTTGTTGTCAGATGTAGCATCGTTTTGCCATACCCAACTCGTAAAGCCCTTAGCATTTGTAACTATCATATCCGCATAACCATCATTATTAATGTCGCCCTTTGCAACAGAATAACTTGCTGCTATATGATTAGAATTGGCAAATAGTTGAGGAGAATCAGTAAAAGTGATACCCTCATTACTCATGTACAGATAATTGCGAACCTCAGCATTAACGCTGGTATTAATAGTGCCCGTTGTTACATACAAGTCTTGCCAAGTATCGTTATCAACATCAATAAACGTAGCACCCCAAGACCAATGCTGATTATTTACTCCTCTTGCAACTGCTTCTTCAGTAAAACTCAAGTCATCTTGCGCAATTAGAAAACGTGACTGACGGATTGTGCCTCCGGTATTCGTTGAATAAATATCATTGTCGCCATCATTATCAAAGTCGGCGAAAGTTGCACTCATTGGATCATCATTAACCATAGCAGTATTTGTAAGCGTGGTTACATTTGTAAACGTACCATCACCATTGTTTCTGTACATGGTGTTTTGCCAGTTGAATCTGTCATTAATCACATAAAGATCGGGCCACGTATCATCGTTATAGTCTAACCAAACACCTATAAAGGATGGTTGAACACCATCACTAACTCCAGCTGCGAATGCAACATTGGTGAAAGTACCATCACCATTATTCCTAAATAATGCATTCACCACAAAAGCATTATTAGGATTTGCGGGGCCTGGACAACAATAACGAACCAAATACATGTCAAGGTCACCATCTTTATCATAATCTCCAAATGAAACACCATAGTTATCGGTATTCAGCCCTAACAAACCCGCTTGCTCAGTAACATCAGTAAACTCCATGTTACCATTGTTGTTAAATAATCTGCATTGACCTGTACCGAAGGTGCTCAAAAAGAAATCATTATCACCATCGTTATCATAGTCGACCCAAATGATCTGAGCTGCTCGACCAGGAATGTTGACATATGATGGGAGTAATTCAAAATAACCACCCATGTTTCGGTAAAAATAGGCGCTGTCACCATGACGCATGAGAGTAATGTCATCCCATCCATCATTGTCAAAATCAAAAAATGAAACACCCGCTCCCCAATGAACCGTAGAATTTAAGGTATGGGCAATACCAACCGTATTTGAAACTTGGCTAAAACTTTGAGAGAAAGAAGTGTTTTCTAACATTAACAGCGTTAAAAGCAAAAGAAAATATTTGTTCATAAATAAAAAATTAAGGTGTTAAATATTTGAAAAACGCTACTGTGTTATATTGATTTTTATGTTCAAAATACCTGAATCACTTTTTATTTGTAAAACATATATCCCCGATTGTATTCCATAAGGAATTGAATATGCATATTCATTTGGACTCTTATCGTGTAGAGAAATAGGTATTTCTGCTCCCATCAAGTTGAACAAACGTATTTCTTCACCCGCTATATCCAGCTGGTTTGTGCGTATACGAATTAAATCACCAGACTGAACAGGATTCGGAAAAACTAAAATATCTGATGAAGAGTAAGTGGAGCTAGACAAATACAAGAAATTAGCAACTCCAAGCTCTGTAAAAATAGTGTCAACTATTTGATTAGATGCCAAATCATTACCTATAATTGGTCTTAGACCAAAGGAGCCATTAAAATAAGTAGGACTCAATTGATATTCTCCTTGATAAGTGTAATCGTCAATCCAAACACCGGAAGACAAAGGAACAAACCATGCAAAATTACCTTCATTTGTTACTGCTTCAAAATTGGGCACAACACTAGCATCCATAGGTTCATCATAAACAGAAGTAATCGAAATAGTTGAAGTGTTTTGAGAAAGCTCGTTATCTGATACAAGAATTTCTATAATTTTCGGATTGCGTGTATCCAAATCAATAGGAGAACTCAAAACAATAGGCATCATTAAGTTATTGGCATTATCACGTGCCAAAGAAACTGCAAGTTGCAAATTACTCAATTCCATATTCAAATCATTCACAGTGAATCTGGCCCTGTAAGTCGTAGGATTAAACCAAAAGCTTTGAAAAATACTATATGTGACACCAGGAACGGGATTTCCAAATTCATCATTCAAAGAAATACTAGGGTTATTATTGAGGGCAGACATTTGTTCGTCAAAAACGATATCAATGAAGAGATTGGCTCCAACAACACTATTGTCATTGATGAAATCATAATTACTTACTAAGTCAAGAATTTCTGGTCTCTCGGTATCGATACTAAAAACATCATTGAAAACATTATCAGATGGAGGGTTTTGACTTAAATCGAATACATTAGAAACCTCAATGGAAATAGGAGTAATCTGAATTGGTGAAGACTGTAAATTGTACACTAAATTACAGCTCGTAGATGACACCCAAGTAGATAAAACAGGGTTAAAAACCAGAGTATTAACATTGCCTTGAGCTCCCGTAAAAGTTAAAGCAGGGAAAACATTTGATTGGAGTGGTTTTGAAGAATTAATGGTTATTACAATAGCATTGTTCCCAATATTAGAGATATTTAACAAATCATCTGAAACTGATATTGATAATACAGGCTGTTCTATATCAATAGTCAGAACATTTTCAAATGCTTCATTGAGCATCAAATTGCCCTGAGCGTCAATAACATTAGATACAGAAACAGAAACCACTCCTGTATTCAAAACAGATTGAGAAATATCATAGCAAACAGAATACAGTTGGTTGTTTAACCAAGATGATGATACAACTGATTGAGATAAAACATCATCAATATTTTGAATTCCTGACCAAACCAAATTAGGCAAAGAATTCATGTCACAAGGTTCATCAAATGCAAATTCAACACAAAACTGATTTTGAACAGAGTTAACAAAAGCAATATTTGGAATTACACTTATCAACTCAGGAAGTTTCGTGTCTATTCCAAAACCATCCAATAATAAATGTGGTGACTGTCTAACTCCAGACAAGTTTTGAGCATCAAACAAAGAAACATCAACATTAAATAGTTCCAAAGAAAAGTCTGAAATTTCATAAGTTAACGTGACAGTGTTAGCATTGATCCACTCAGCAGATTGGAATGACAATACATTTTGAATAGAAGATCCGCCCAAAAAAGTAGCGCTTGGAATAACTGCTGCGCTCATCTCTTGATTGTAAGATACGGTAATTGAAAATTCAGAGCCAATCATCGAGCTGTTTATGATGTTCGCAGAAAAACTTATCGTTTCAACAGTAGGTAATTCAAGCAAATATAAACTATCAACAAAATTTGATGCATCAGTGCCAACTTGTTGACCTATTTTTCTTCCTGGTATGTCATCTATAACAGGGTGAATCCCACCCCAAATACGGGACAAGCTACATTGATCTGAGGCATCATAATAAGTGGCCCACTGCAGGATGATCGTTTCTGATGGACCCTCTTCAAATTCTAAAAAATCATTTTGTTCAGCCTCAAAATTACTCATCCCACCAGGGAAATACGGCGTTCCAGTCATAAAGTGCATCACTCTAGCGGCAGTTCTAGAGTAAGTTGAATGACCAGAAATATAACCCGCGAATGGAGGCGACACAAATGAAGGTCGTTGATAAGGCCACCAATTTTCGGCCAATATCCAACCAACGCCAGCCATATCGGTATCAGGATCCTCAATAAAATCATGTCCTTTCCAAGTGTATAATTTAATTTTATATAGATTTTCATCATTATCTCCAACCAAAGGATCACCAGGCATAACAAGTTCAACATAACCAGGAATGATTGGCATACCCGCAGGGTGATAATTTGGAAGCATTGGGTCAGAACTCTGCCCCCTATCTCCCATAAAGCGTATTGCCGAAACAGGGCGCAAATAATCATAGTAGCCCTTAACAGCCCATGCACCTATGGCAGCATCGTGCATACTACCTCCTAACAATAAGTAGGCTTGAATATCATATTCCAAATTGGATAATACAGGACCCTCCCCCTTCCATTGAGTTACATACAAAGGATGCTGACTGACAGTATTATATATATCGAACCAATGACCTGGAGGTGTTTCAGAATCCAAACCATCAGCCCAAAACTCGGCTAATACTCGAGCATAATCACCTCTCCGAACAAGCTGAGGCTCGTAAGGTTGATTAGTAACAGGGTTAATTGGGTATCCATTCGAAATATTATCACCACCTTCAAAAAAGTTGTAAAAGTCATAATATTCTTCCCAAGTATCTGGTAAAGATTCAAAGGGAACATTTCCAAAACTCGCTGGTGATATGTCCCACATCACATTATCTGCAGTATCCAGATGGGATTGCCAAACACTAACCATGGTGAAATTCCATTTGAAAAAGTCCTCTAAACCTGTTTGAACATTCGTATCTAAGTAAGGAGGAGGGCCAGGATTGTGATAAACTCTATAAAATTGGCCATCACGCTCTAAAACTTCACTATCATCGAGACTCAAAGAGAATGGCTGCACATTCCCCCATTCAGGAGCTAAGTGCGGAGGAGAACTTGGCAGTGGATTTCCAGCTTGGTCAATAGGATTCGACAAACTTAAACGTTGAAATCTATTAGGATTTATCATGTTTGGATTACCTGGTAACTCAGGGAACAAAAATGGGTTACCGTCAGTATAATACTGATTAGCATATCCAGCTGCTTCATTCGAACCATCCTGAAGGCCATATGCTATCATTTGTTGGGCGATATAATTGCCGAGTGCTGCAGGACCATCCACCACATAATTCGTGGACGTAATACTCACGTTGTAACCCAAGGCGGCCATTTTGTTGGCTAGCTCCGCATATATCGCTATTACGCCAGGAGCATTTTGAAATCTCCATACCAACAAACGATAACATGCGAAAGAGATCGCCTCATTTTGAGCAGCCAAAATTTCCGGCTCAGTTTCTGGAATAGTCACACCGTAAAATGGAGTATATACACCATTCCATACATTGTCCAACAAGATGGTTTTGCGCCCAGGTTGGTAGGCTGCAAAAGCATCATGCATAACTACAGAAAGATGGTATAAATTCCTTGCATGGATGGGTGGTCTAGCAAAATCATTTCTTATGCAAAATAAAATTTCTTCTGTCCATTGATGAGCGACAGAAACCTGAGCATTTGAGTTAAAAAAAACACAAATGAAAGCGAAAAAGAGTACAAGTTTTTTCATAGAGTTCAAATTTTATAGGCTGATAAATTGTTAAACGAAATTAGCACAAAACTAATTCAAAAAACAATTCAAGCCAAAAAAAAATAAAGGCCTCTATTTCAAACACTTAAAGTAATCAAATGGTTCCAAACATGCATTGCATTGATAATGTGCCTTACACGCTGTTGAGCCAAACTCGCTTACCATTTTGGTGTTTCTGGAGCCGCATTTTGGGCAAGGGATAATTACTGGTTCAGCAAAAAGTGCGCTTTTGTCCACTTCGTTTTCAGGTGGCGCGATGCCGTATTCACGGAGATTGTTTCTTCCTTTGTCACTGATCCAATCGGTGGTCCAAGCAGGAGATAAGACAGTTTTTACAGGTAAAAGATGGATACCATTATCCAAACAAATAGCTTCAATTTCGGTTTCAATGGTACGCATCGCAGGACATCCAGAATAAGTCGGTGTTATGGTTATTTGCCAAGCATCACCAACCTGTTCGATACTGCGCACAATGCCTAAATCAACAACCGTCAAAACGGGAACCTCTGGGTCTTTCACTTCTTCAAGAAGTGCCCAAATGGCTTCCTCGTTCCATTTTTTTGTTACCATTCACAATTTGGATAAGCGCGTTGCATGTACTGCATCTCAGCCAATATGTAGCCCATATATTCTGTATGAATACCATTTTTGCCCCCAAGCTGCATGAAGTCGTCCTGTGGTTTCGTCATTGTCGCAGCTTCTAAAACTTCAGCCACGTTCTTGTGCCATTCTGTTTTGATTTTAGCCAAATTGACGCCAATTCCAGCATCCAACATCATTTGGTCAACCTCATCGGCTTCGAAAAGTTCGCCAGAATATTCCCAAATATCGTTCAAGGCAAATTGAATGCGTTCATGAGACTCTTGCGTACCATCACCTAATCGTATCATCCATTCTGAACTTCTTCGACGATGATAAGTAACCTCTTTCAATGATTTTTCTGCGATTGCAGCCAATTGTTTGTCGTCAGTATCCAAGAGCTCTTGATACATCAAATAGTTGAAATGGTCAAACAAAAACTGTCGCGCCAAAGTGTAAGCGTAGTCGGTGTTTGGCAATTCAACAAGCAAACAATTCAAATATTCGTGCTCATATCTCAAAAAAGCAAATTGGTCTTCGTTTCTACCTTTCCCTTCTAATTCGCCAGCATATTTTAACAAGCTTGTTGCCTGTCCAATCAAATCCAGCGCGGTATTGGTCAATGCAATATCTTCTTCTAAAACTGGACCGTGTCCACACCATTCTGATAAACGTTGACCAAGAATGAGGCTATTGTCGCCAATCCTAGTTACATATTTGAATAAAGCTTCGTTTTTTGTCATTTTATTCACGATTACATGTGCTCGATGCCATCTGGAACTTCGTAAAAAGTCGGATGACGATAGATTTTACTGTCTGATGGTTCGAAAAATGATGCATTGTCTTCAGGCGAACTTGCTGTTATGTATTTCGATTCAACCACCCAAATGCTCACACCTTCTGAACGACGCGTGTAAACATCTCTTGCGTTTTCGATCGCCATTTCAGCATCGGCAGCGCGAAGACTACCAGCATGTTTATGGTCCAAGCCTTGCTTACTTCTAATAAAAACCTCCCAAAGAGGCCATTCTGAACTACTCATATATTCTCGATTTTAAGGTATCTTATTTATGATGCTTTGCGTTGGCGCTCTGCACGTTTTTCGGCGTGTGCCAAAGCAGCCTCTCTAACCCAAGCACCATTATCATGGGCTGTGTTTCTATCGCGCAGACGTTTTTTGTTGCAAGGCCCATTGCCTTTCACAACATTAAAAAACTCGTCCCATGGCATTTCACCAAATTCCCAATTACCAGTTGCTTCATTGAATTTCAAATCTTTATCTGGCAAGGTCAAACCAATCAAATGCGCTTGAGGAACTGTTGCATTAACAAATTTCTGACGCAAATCGTCATTGGAAAAACGCTTAATTTTCCATTTCATTGACTGGGCAGAGTTTGGAGAATCTGTATCGCTTGGACCAAACATCATCAAGGCTGGCCACCAAAAACGATTCACAGCATCTTGCGCCATCTGACGTTGTGCGTCTGTACCTTTCATCAAAGTGCAGATGATTTCATAACCCTGACGCTGATGAAAAGACTCTTCCTTACAAATTCTAACCATTGCTCGAGCGTAAGGTCCGTATGACGCTCTGCACAAAGCCACTTGATTCATGATAGCAGCCCCATCAACCAACCAGCCAATGGCTCCCATATCTGCCCAAGTGAGGGCTGGGTAATTAAAGATACTCGAATACTTTGCCTTTCCGCTGAGCAAATCTTCAATGGTCTGATCACGACTTGTGCCCAATGTTTCTACAGCCGAATACAAATAAAGACCATGACCAGCCTCATCTTGAACTTTTGCCAATAAAACAGCTTTTCTTCTCAAGCTTGGTGCACGTGAAATCCAATTGCCTTCTGGCAGCATACCCACTACCTCTGAGTGCGCGTGCTGAGAAATTTGGCGGACCAAAGTCTTCCTGTACGCGTCTGGCATCCAATCTTTTGGCTCAATTTTGATTTCAGCATCAATCTTGGCTTGAAACTCTTGCTCTAACTGTTCTATCGTTTTATTCAACATGATTTTGAAAATTTTGATTTTACAAAAATAATAGTTTTTCGGTGTTCTTTTTGCACCAAACCTATAAACTGTCAAAAATCAGATTTGTTCATTTCGAAATGTGATTTTCGTTCGGTTCTATTCGCTAATTTTACGCCCGAAAAAATCAAGCGGAAAAACTGAATAAAATGTCTACACCTAAATTCCATTCTCTTAAAATTGCAGATGTTCGCCAAGAAATTGAAGATGCAGTTTCAATTGCCTTCGAGGTGCCTGCCGAGTTGAAAGCTGATTATCAATTCAAGCCGGGTCAGTATTTAACCATGCGCACAAAAATCAACGGCGAGGAAGTAAGACGTTCTTATTCGATTTGCACTGCTCCTCACGACAACGAGCTGCGCGTTGCCATTAAAAGAGTGAAAGGCGGCCTATTTTCAAACTTCGCGAATGAAAGTTTAAAAGCAGGTGACACCATAGATGTGATGACACCTATGGGCAATTTCACTACGGACATACATGAAAATCAGGAAAAGACTTACGTGTTTTTTGCAGGTGGTTCAGGCATCACGCCCATTTTATCATTAATCAAAACGGTTTTGGTTGACGAACCAAGAAGCAAAGTAACTTTGATCTATGGCAATCGCAAAATCAACTCTATCATATTCAAAGAGGAAATTGACTACTTAAAGAACACCTATTTAACAAGATTTTCTGTAATCCACATTTTGTCAGAAGAATACCTGGGCAACGACGTTCAATACGGTCTGATGGATAAAGCCAAGACAGATCAACTAAATGAGTTCTTTTTAAAGCAAGAGAAAATAGACGAAGCATTTATTTGTGGTCCACAACCGATGATCTTAGCTATTCAAGAAAAGTTATTGACTTATGGCATGCCAGAGAACAAGGTGCATGTTGAATTGTTTACATCACAAACACCAGCCAAACCTGTTGAGCCGTCAGATGAACCCAAAATTGAAGCCAACGTAAAAATTATTATGGATGGCATCGAGCAAGAGTTGAACATTGACTCGGACGGCGAAAGCATTTTGGATGCTGCATACAAATCAGGATTGGATGTGCCATTCGCTTGTAAAGGTGGGGTTTGCTGTACTTGCAAGGCTAAAGTTTTAGAGGGTTCAGTGAAAATGGATGTCAATTATGCATTAGAGCCAGATGAAGTGGCAAAAGGATATATACTTACATGTCAATCACATCCTACTTCAGAAAAAGTAGTTGTGTCTTTTGACGATTAAAAATGATTATGGGATTACTTAGTAAAATTTTCAACAAAAAAGATAGTGCAGTTGCTGCACCAAAAGGGTTTATTGCTGCACCAGTAAAAAGCATCACAGCGCTTACCAATGAAAGTGTCAAAATCACATTTGATTTGACAGACTTACCTCAGGAATTTAGAAACTTCCTTCCTGGGCAGTATATCACGCTTTCGGTGAACATCAATGGAAAAGAGGAGCGTCGATCCTATTCTATATGCTCAGAACCGAGCGAGGGATTAGCTATTGGCGTAAAACGAGTGGCTAATGGATTGGTATCAAACTACCTGACGAATATACTTGGTCAAGATGACACTGTTCTCATATCCAAACCTGAAGGTAATTTCAAATTACAAAACGCTGCAAACAAGGCTGTTTTCATAGCTGCTGGAAGTGGTATAACACCTATACTATCAATGATGAAGCACTTAGAAAAGGCTGGCAAAGCTTCTGTCTTGTTTTTTGGAAATCGCAGCGAAGCGCAAATTATGTTCAAAGCAGATATTGATGCTTTACAATTGGTAGACAAGCATTATTTCCTGTCTAAGGAAACAAAAGAAAGTTGTACGGCCGGTCGCCTAGATTTTGAAACCTTGAAGTTGTTATTCAAAGAAGATTTGTCTTTGTTGCGTGCCGACGGCTTCTACATTTGTGGTCCAGAGCCAATGATTAAAGGTGCCATCGATGCTTTGAAGTTTTATGGCGTTGATGAAGATAAAATACATTTCGAATTATTCACCGAGGCCAAACTTTTAAAAACAGAGAGTGTTACGGTAACAGCCTCTTTTGAAGGGAATTCAAAAGTTAGTTTAACTTTGGATGGAATGCAGACAGATTTCAGTCTTAACACCAAAGGACAAACGATTTTGGATGCTGCTTTGAATATTGGTTTGGATGCACCTTACTCTTGTCGCGGAGGCGTGTGTTCCACTTGTCGAGCCAAAGTGATTGAAGGCTCAGTGAAAATGAACAACAATCTCACCCTGACAGATAAAGAAGTAGAAGAGGGATACATTTTAACTTGTCAATCCCATCCAACCAGTGAAACATTGCGAATTTCTTATGACGACTAAGAATATTCTGATAATTGGTGCAAGTAGAGGTATTGGCGCTGAATTGGTGAAAAATTTAGCTCAAAACGAGCAACACCAAATTTGGGCGTTTTCACGAAATCTGAAAGCGATGGAAGATAATTTTTCTGCGCTTCGAAACGTTAAATCTTTCGCTCTAGATTTGAATGCTGCGGATGTCAAAAATACTTTCTCAAGCCAAATTGAAGAAATCGAATCCATTGATATTTTGATTTACAACGCTGGATTTTTGGTCAACAAACCCTTTATAGAATTGACCCGCGAGGAAATTCAGACCAGTTACCAAATCAATGTGTTGAGTGCCTTTGAAATTTTTCAAGCTGCGATGCCTAAATTTTCTGAAAAGGCGCACATCGTTAGTATTTCAAGCATGGGTGGTTTTCAGGGGACCATGAAGTTTGGAGGATTGAGCTCCTACTCTACGCCAAAAGCAGCTTTGGTTTCATTGACTGAACTTTTGGCCGAGGAATTCAAAGATACCCAATGGGCATTCAATTGTTTGGCTTTGGGTGCTGCACAAACGGAAATGTTAGAAGCAGCATTTCCAGGATATCAAGCGCCAGTTTCAGCAGCAGAAATGGCGGAATTTATCGCTGATTTCAGTTTGAATGCGAACAGGTTTATTAGGGGAAAGGCATTGCCAGTGAGTTTGAGTACGCCTTAAGTTGCATTGTAAATCTAATGAACTACTCCGCCGCAGCCCTCGCAATTCTATCATTCATAGCCTTCCCAATACCAACATCTGGGAATCTTTGAACCACAATCAAATCCAAATTCATTTGGTCTAGTTCATGCAATGCGGCATACAACTTGGCTGCTGCTTCTGAAAGTGAGCCTTTGGGACTGAGTTCATAAATTATGTGCGGGGCGTCAGCTTCAAAAGTTTTATTGAGCACCAAGTAGCCTACACGCGTAAAATGCTGTTCGAAATCACGTTTGGGTAAACTGCAAATAGAAATGGCTGTATTCGGCGAATAGTGTTTTTTCGATGTTCCTGGGCTAATGGTTTGCTCTTTTATTTGTGTTTTATCAACTAGTGGTTTACCGATAAACGATTCAATCTCCTCAATTGGTAGTGCGCCATGTCTGTGTAATACAACATCATCTCCTTCGAAACCAATAATTGTTGATTCCAAACCATCAATGCAAGGACCACCGTCTAAGATAAATGGCGTTTTTACCACTAATGAAGCCCTTACATGTTCTGGACTTGTTGGACTAATATGATTGGAGCGATTGGCACTTGGCGCAACCAAAGGATAATCAAGTTTCTTAAGTAATTTTAGCGTAAGTTTATGATTAGGCACTCGAACTGCAATTGTGGGTAAACCTGCTGATACAAAATCAGAAATATGATTTTGTTTTTCAAGTATCAGAGTTAGTGGCCCTGGCCAAAACTTCTTAGCCAATTGCCAAGCCAAGTCTGGAATATTTTGTGCCACGGTCGAGAGCTCATCCGTATTTTTAAGATGTATAATTAATGGATTGTTTGCAGGTCTATTTTTTGTTCGAAATATAGCCTGAACTGCCTCATCATTGAAGGCATTTGCCGCCAATCCATAAACTGTTTCAGTGGGTATAGCCACCAACGCACCAGCATTCAATTGACGCACTGCTTTGGCTAACTCTCCGTTATATGCATATTTTTTTGTCGTCATAGCGTCTAGAATTATGGATTACAAAAATCACAATACATAGGGTCTTCAGCACTTTTTCCATCTATTCTGGGGCGGGACTCAGAAAAATCACATTTCGTACAGCTATAATGTAAATATATCACCGAACGCGTTGGATTTGAGCAAATTGAACAAGGTAAGCCAGTCACTGTTTTTCGAACTACAAATCCGGGTGTTGCACAAGCTGGACAAAGCGATTTGATATTTTGAATCAAATTCAAAGTAGCATTTTGAATAACCTGCATTCGCGTTGGATTGTGCATGGCACGCATGTCTGTTTCCACCCAAGCTATACCGTAATCGCTCATGAGTGATTCGAAAGTTGATTCTAAAGTCTTCCAATCGCGAATACCCTTGATAATTTCCTTTTTGCTATCCCTTTGGTCGCGCAGAATTAATCCATGAGAAGGAAAATGAACGGATTCGGCAAAAGTCACTAACTCACGCCATTCACGCACCTCTCTACCATCAAAATTTGTTTCGGTACTCAATATTCTACCTACTACTTCAAAACCATTTTTGGCATCCAGCAACATCACAATTTCCTCATTGGCTTTGGCAAAAAATATTTCAGGGTGAGCACCAAAAGAGCCTTCGCTGGACAAAGCCAAATCCAAACCACTTTGCTCCATGGCCATTAAACATTTTGCTCGAGCAGCAGAAATTGGATCTAAGGTTCGATTAATTTCTCCACTAAATGTGCCCAATAAATCGGTATTTACACCTTGAACCACTTCACAAGAAATGCCAAACGCCGACTCAATCAAAGGAGCAATAACCCGTTCTTTTTCGTGCATGCTTGCAATCACAAGTGATCTATTAACAAAAAAATCATCTTTCATCCGGACAAATTAGGTCAAAATCAAACGCAGAAATAGCCCTGCAAAAATAATTTTAAAACGAATAAGTAAAGATTTATATTTGCAATTAAAAACATTAGGTAAACTTATGAATTACACCATTCATCAATTGAAGATATTTCTCAAAGTTCTAGAAACCAAGAGTATTACGAAAACAGCTGAAGCTCTATACATGACGCAGCCAGCCATATCAATACAGCTTAAAAATTTTCAAGATCAATTCAAAATTCCACTGACTGAAATTCATGGCAGACAACTCCATGTTACTGACTTTGGTTACGACATCGGTGAAATTGCTAAGCGTGTTATAGAAAACTTAGAGGAAATTCAATTCAAAACAAAAGCATATCAAGGGGTTTTAATAGGTAAACTTAAAATCGCTTGTGCTTCAACAGGAAAATATGTATTACCCTATTTTTTAGGTGGATTTTTACGTCAATTTGATGGAATTGATTTAAGTTTGGATGTAACGAATAAAACCAAGGTAATTGAGAGCCTGAAAAATAATGAGGTCGATTTTTCTTTCGTATCGGTTTTACCTGGAGAACTTGACGTCCAAAGTGAAGAGCTCATCGAAAACAAATTATTTATTGTCGGAAATTCATCAAGCACTTCAAAAAACGCCTCACTTATCTATCGCGAAAAAGGTTCAGCTACACGCACAGAAATGGAAGCATTTTTTAAAGAAACTGAATTGTATGATAGAAAGAAAATTCAATTAACATCGAACGAAGCGATAAAACAGGCCATAATTGCTGGTTTGGGAATTTCACTTGTTCCGATCATTGGAATTAAAAATGAAATTCAGGATGGTTCATTGGAAATTATTCATCATGAAGGTTTACCAATTGTGAATAATTGGCGTTTAATTTGGCTCAAAAACAAAAAGCTATCACCTATAGCAGAGGCATTTATATCATATATTCAACAAGAAAAAGAAAACATAAAAAAAGAACATTTCTCATGGTATGAAACATTCTAATTAATCAATTCCCCCTAAAAACTGGCTTTCTCTTCTCCAAAAACGCCGCCGTACCCTCTTTAAAATCGTAAGAATTCCCAGCTTGAGTTTGCAATTCTTCTTCAACGGCCAATTGTTGTTCAAGATTATTGGTCACGCTGAGATTCAAGGCGCGCTTGGTCAATCCCAGTCCTTTGGTAGGCATTTGGGCCAATTGCGCTGCGAATTGCTCCACTTGTGACAACAATTCAGCATCCGGAACGACCTTATAAATCATGTTCATTTTTTCAGCATCGGCAGCCATTACTTTTTCGGCGGTCATCATCAAAGCTGTGGCTTTTTGCATACCAATCAAGCGCGGCAACATGAAAGTTCCACCGCTGTCTGGAATCAATCCAATTTTAGAAAATGCTTGAATAAACGAAGCCGATTCTGCAGCAAAAACAATATCACACGCCAAGGCAATATTGGCTCCAGCTCCAGCAGCCACGCCATTCACAGCGGCAATAACGGGTTTTTCCAAATTGCGAATTTTAAGAATGATTGGATTGTAATGTTCCCCAACAATGGATTGCAACGCCGGACCATTGGGATCAGTAGCTTCTGCCAAATCTTGTCCAGCACAGAATGCTTTTCCATTTCCTGTAAGCACCACTGCTCTGATTTCGCTATTTGAAGCGGCTTCATCCAATTGTTTTTGAAGTGCAAAAGCCATTTCCTGATTGAACGAATTGAAAACTTCAGGGCGATTGAGCGTGATGTATAAAACAGCGTCTTTGATTTGGGTTATTAGTGTCATATCTTTGATTTTATAGTTTGCAAAAGTAAGTTTTCTAGTCTAAATATTGTTCCGCCATCAAACGAACGCGGCGGGCCATTTCTTCTCTCAAAGACAAAGGCTCAAAAATCTCAACCGATGAACCATAGCTCAGAAAGATGCGTATCAATTCTTCGGTAATCATCACACGCAATTGAAAAGTGATGCGTTTTTTGCCTTCTTTGACCAATTCTTGAGAAACGTGAATGGGGTCGGAAGCGATGTATTTGGCAGCCAAAGGACTTGCTTTGAAAACCACCAATTCGGGGCGTTCACTTGAAACTGTAATGCCTACCGAATGCTGGAAATAATTGTCTGGCTTGAAATCGATTGGCACTTGAAATTTTAAATCGGAAAGTTCCAAATTCGATATACGGTCTAAACCAAAAGTAGAAATGCGTTCTTTAATCAAATCGAAACAAATCAAATACCAGCGGTTTCGATATTCTTTGAGCAACAAAGGCGAAACTTTTCTGCGCTTGGTTTCCTGGGTTGCATAACTGCTGTAATCGAATAACACTTGTCGGCGATTTTCGATGGCTTGCACCAATTCGTTGATGTGTTCTTGTCCAGATGAGCCAAAGCCCGTTTCGAATTGGATAAAATTTCGATTGTCTTTGGTGCCTGCCCCGCTGTCCACTTTGGTGATGATGCGATCAAGCGCCAAGCCAAATTCTTTAATCAAATCGTTGTTTCTGAACTGCGCCAAAGTGCTCGTTGCAAATTTCAAGGCGCTTAAATCATCAGGTGTGAGCGGTGATTGATCAAGCGAATAATCTGAATCGCTGTAAAAATAACCTCTGTGCTTCACCGAATACGCGATAGGCGCATCATATTCGTTGCGCATGGCAAACAAGTCCTTTTCAATAGTTGAATCACAGATATTGGCACCTTCATCACTACCAAAAACAGCTTCCTCGCAAAGTTGACGAAGCAATAATTTACTGGGATAAGGACGCGCAGAATTTCTCAAAGCTTTGTCGATGATTCGATAGCGCATCAAAGCATTTTTTATCTGTGCCATAGTGTCTGATTGAATTGGAGGTGTAAAGATATAAATTCATAAAATCTTAATCTCCATTGTTGAGAATTAACTACTTTTGCACCCGATTTTGAAACAAATTAAACAAAATAATATGTCAGGAAACAGAACATTCACCATGTTGAAGCCAGATGCTTTGGAAAATGGTTACACAGGAAAAATCATTGATATGATCATCAATGCAGGATTTACAATTAAAGCGATGAAATTGACGCGTTTGAGCGAAGAGCGCGCCAAAGAGTTTTATGCTGTGCATGCTGAGCGTCCATTTTATGGTGAATTGGTAGAATATATGAGCTCAGGGCCAATCGTGGCTGCTATCTTGGAAAAAGACAACGCTGTTGAAGATTTCCGTGCTTTGATTGGTGCTACTGACCCAGCTGAAGCTGCTAAAGGTACAATTCGCAAATACTACGCTGAATCAAAAGGTAGAAATGCTTGTCACGGTTCAGATTCTGATGAAAATGCTGCAATCGAATGTGCATTCCATTTCGCAGATTCTGAGTTGGTATAACACAAACTCAAGGATATTAAAAAAGCACGGTGAAAGTTCATCGTGCTTTTTTTGTGGCATTTCATTTTGAAAACTGAAAAGGAATGCTAGTTTTGTATGAATACATTATCATGAAGCCTGTAATAATCCGCATGCCAAACAAATACCTTCCTGACACTTTGCTAATACTAAAATTAATATCAGCCATATCCATCGGATTTATAGCTGCGTTGATGATTTCATGTAAATCACCAACAACCAGCCAAAATAACCCTGACCCTATCGATGATTACTATGTTGAATTTATTGATAGTACTCCAGCTCAAGATAAATCCCAATTCCAAGTAGAATTTGACACGACTATTCACATTAAAAACGACAACTTCAGAATATATCTAGATAATCTTTCCAACATGGATAGCTCCGTTTTAAAAATCATGAAAAACGGAAAGTTGACTCAAAACGATACTTTCATTTCTTGGGAAATATTAGATGTCGAATTAATCGATTTTAACCTTGATGGATTCGAAGATGTTTTGATACAGAACTGGGGACAATTCCCTTCCGCACACACCTACCTATTCAATTTAAAAACAGGTACTTATGAATACATCGTGAACTTTGAAAACTTCACTGATGTTAAACAAATTCATGCTCAGAGCCTCTATTATTATTCATACTCTAGAGCTGGTTGCGCCGACATGAATTGGTACAGCTATCTAATCAAAATCGAGAACAACAAGGCCATTCCAATTGCTCTTATAGAAGGAAATGGCTGTCCACCGAGAGATGATTCAGAAAAGTTGAATATTCAAATTTTCAAAATATTTAATGGAGATGAAAACTCAAAAAAGCTGATTAAAGAATTACCTTATGACGGCACATTAAGACCCTACGAGGATAAATGGGATTATCTAGAAAAATATTGGAACAAAAACTTTCGTTCCTTTCTGTGAGCCCGCGGCTAGAACTCAGATGTTTATATATCTAGATTCTTATCCGTATCCTTCAAATCATCTGCACTTTTAATTACTGCCTCACGCATTTC